>CAZGKH010000095.1:0-11517 GCA_964525665.1 uncultured Anaerolineae bacterium
GGGACTTCCTGGTGGTGGCCCAGGGGCAGGTGATGCGGTTGCAGGCGGCGTACGTGTCAGGTCAGGAGATTCGGGATCTGACGCTTCGTCTGAGGGAGGGAGGACGCACCAGCCGTCGGTGGGTGGAAGAGGCGACGGGGACCGATGGGAGGATGGTTCCCTTGAAGCGTTTGGCTGCCAGGCTGAAGCTGGTGAAGTGAAGACGAAAGGATTGTGATGAAGAGAGTAGCAACCGTAGCGCTGATTGCTTTTGCCGTGACTCTGGCCATGATCATCGGCCAGCGGATGTCCACCGATGCCATGGCGGTGGTGGTTGGAGTGGCTTGTGGAGTGCTGGCTTCGATACCGACCAGTTTGCTGATCGTGGCGGTGAGCGGGAGGCAGGGGAGGCGTAGTGAGCGGGAGGTGCGGCAGCGGCGGGCAGATTATCCGCCGGTGGTGATCGTGAATCCTGGGAGCAACCAACCTCGCTACATGCAGCCACCCTTCCAGGCTCCGCCGATTCAGGCGCCGGAGCGACAGTTTAGGGTGATTGGTGATGAGGATATGGTACTCGACGAGGGACGGTATTTCTAGAACGGGGTGCAACGTTCTCTGGCAAAGACAGCGCCGACGGAGTCGTCGGCACTGTCTTTATTCCTTGGTTCCTACCGAATACACGGCCTGCCAGGGCTTGTATCGGCTGAAGAACTCCTCCCTGGAAATCACCTCGTCGCCTTCTTTGATGATCCGGTAAAGGGTGACATCAACCCCATTTTTGGCCCACTCGACCTGCTTGGTGGTCCCCTTGGGCAGCGTGGGATCGTCTTCGTATATGGGGTCTCCATGAGGTACCACGTTTTCCTCGATAGGTCCTTCCATCTCCACAGTGCGCCCGGTCTTGGTGCCATAGAAGCTAAAGGTCAGCACCCCCGTTTGCGTGTCAGCCTCGGTTTCGATGAGGATATAGTTAGGAGTATCGTTCAGGAACTTGAAATCAACCCACGGCGAGTAGACGGTAGCGTCCAGCCCCACCGGCGGCTCGTACCAGCTCACCCGGAACCCGTGGGCCGAGCGCTCGATGATGGGGAAGCCTCCCCAGAAAGCAGCCCGGAAGGCGGTGGTTGACACTTGGCAGACGCCACCGCCGATGCCCACCCGCGTGCGGTCGCCAAAGATGATGATTGATTCTTCGTAGCCAGTCTCCGCGCTGACCTCGCCCAAGTGCTCGTTGAAAGAGAAGGTCTCTCCCGGGGGGACGACCACACCGTGGAACTTAGAAGAGGCAACCTGGATGTTTCTCACCCGGCCCGCTGATGAACCTTTGAAATAAGTGACCCCCTCGCTGACCAGTTCCACGATCCCCAGGTTAGGCCCGTCGTCATCAGCCGCCTTGGGCCTGACAGCTAAGATAGGCAACGTGATCTGCCGGTTAGCGGTAGTCACCTGGCTGTTGATAAGCCGCATCGTCTCAGCGGTATCTAGTACCCGCCCTTCTCGGCCGTGGGCGATGAGGGTCAGGCTGCCCGTCGAATCATCGAAGTCGAAACGGGCATTCTCAGGAGACTGCTCAATCTGAGAAGCAAGGCTCTCGACATACGGCCTAAGTCTCTCCTGGTCTAGCTCAACCTCCAGCCTGACCTGGCCATTGCCATCTTGCACCTGGCGGATGATCAACATGGCAGAAATGGTCTCCTGACCCAGAATCCAGGGCTGGAGGTCACTCACCAGTTCACCTAGAGCTTCGGAGTTGGGGCTGAGGATCAGAGGGCTACCTATCATGGTCTCTACTAGGGTGCCGGTCTCACTGACGTCGGCGATGAGAGGCTGCTTTTCCTCCACAATCAGCTCAATTTCGCCTCCCGAGAAGCTGGCGATGCGCTGAAAAAGAAGTTGGTACGTCGCTGCCAGGTCCACGTCCCATCCTACCTGGCTGGAATCGGCTTCGACCTGGAGGCCGTCCACGGTCAAATCGGCGTCGCGCACCGGCCGATTCACCTCTCGGGCCAACTGGCTCAGGAAGACCATGGCCACACCTGCATCGAAGTTGAGGATGGGCTCGACTTCGTGCCCCTGCCTCAGCGCCTCAACCTGCTCCTGCAAGTTATCGCGGAGGGTGGCTCCCCGTCCCACGGCATGGGCCGACACCGCAGTGGCCGCCACATCCAGGCTCACCCCCAGATCCGTGGGCGAAACCTGCCACGACTGCTGGCCGTGACGCAGGACCAACGGTTCCCCCTGATAGGGATTGAATTGCTGATCCAGAAGAGTCATCGCTTCATCTAGCCCAAGCCCACCCAGATCAAGGCTCCACAAACTGACCCCAGGGTAGATGCGATCTTGATACCGCCACTCATAAATGCGCACCGCCAGGGTTATGATCAGAGCATTGATGATCAAGACATAGGCTAGAAAAATGGCTAATTGAGTTATCCAGTAAGTGATTCGTCTCAAAGTCATGGGTTCTAGATCCTCGCTAATAGAGTCAAGATTGGCTCTTGAATCAGACCGTTACTGGCTAGACAGGCTCCGGCGTTGATCTGCCAGGGCTGGCCGACTAGATCGCTAATCACTCCTCCAGCTTCTTGGATTATCACACTGGCGGCTGCTACATCCCAGGGTTCAAGCGAGAGATGAAAATAGGCGTCTGTCCAGCCCGCAGCTACGGAGCACAGACCCAAGGCCGCTGACCCAGTATTGCGCAGAGTCCTGACTTCAGGAGCGATCTCGGCCACCGCCTGGGCAACCCGGCAACGCACATCTTGCTCATGGGCCCAATCGAGACCGACCACGGCGTCTATTAACCTTTCGGCAGAGCCGACGTGGATCTCGGCATCATTGAGGTAAGCACTCTGGCCGCGCCGAGCTCGGAATAATTGATCGCGGAGCGGATCATAAACGACTCCCAGGATGACCTTCTCCCGATAGCTCAGCCCAATCGAGACGGAAAAGCACGGGTAACCACGAGAGTAATTGGTGGTGCCATCCAGGGGGTCCACGATCCAGCAATAATCAGACGCGCCGTCGGGCGTTTGGCTTACCTCTTCGGCCCAAATATCATGTTTCGGATACCGAGATCGAATGACTTCTACCGCTCTGGCTTGCGCCGCTAGATCGGCCTCGGTGACAATATCTCGAAACCCCTTGGTTCTGATCTCCTGAGACTTTCCGAACCTCTCCAGGAGTATTTGGCCCACCTCACGCGCGGCCTCGATAGCGGTCTCCAGCACTGCTAAACCTCCAAACTCTTCTGATCGCCGAGGGTCTCTGACCGAGGCGTCTCGACCTTCTGATCGCCGAAGGTCTCTGACCGAGGCGTCTTTGGCAGTGGCTACTCCTCAACTATCTCGATCTGCGCCGGCTCCTCGACGATAATCTCTGGCGCACCCTCGTATTCTTTGACCAAGCCAGTGACCCGAACTAGCTTATCCAGGAATAGCTCCTCCGGCGGCGCGGTGAACTTGCCCCAATCATCGGGGAAGATGACGGCCTTGAAACTCGTGCGATAATCCTCGTGGAAATTCAAGAAGACCACCTTACCTGAGTTGTAGGTTGCAACCACCCTGCCTTCTACGGTCACGACCTGGCCGTAGTACTGGGCGGCGTCTTGCCAGGGAACTACCACTTCCGCTGGGACCGAGGTGGCCTGAACAGCCGATGAGGTGGGAGTGGCTGATGGCGGAACAGGAGTAGCCAACGGTTCGGTCGGCGTGGCTATCGGCTTGGTAGGAGTGAACGACGGTTGGGCAACGGTAGCCGAAGGTTGAGCGGGAGTAGCCGACGATTTGATAGGGGTGACTGGCAGTTGAATGGGGGTCGCGGTGGGCTGTGCAGGCGTGGCTATCGGTTGGGTGGGAGTAGCTGACGGCTGGGTGGGGATGGCCGTTGGACAGGGAGGACAAGGTGGGCAGGAGGTATCAACCGCCATTTCGATCTGAGTCGGCTCTCTGACGATGATCTCGGGGGCTCCCTCATATTCAGCAATCACCCCCGTTACACGCACCATCCGCCCCAGGAACAACTGCTCCGGTGGCTCTGGAAACTCGCCCCAGTCGTCGGGGAAAATGACCACCTTGAAGTGATCCTTGAAGTCCTCCTGAAAGTTCAAAAATACGGCTCCGCCGGAGTTGTAGGTTTTGACCACAGGGCCTTCCACGGTCATGGTTCGCCCATAATACTGGCCGGCGTCTTCCCAAGAGACGACGTCGTCCTTCCCGCCGCTGGGCCAAAGGAGTGTCGCTGCCGAGGAAGTGGGCGGTGTGTAGGTGGGGTAGGGAGTGTAAGTGGGATAAGGGGTAGCGGTAGCAGAACTAACCGACGTTCCGCAGCCGGTTACTCCCCATGCGGTGATCAAAGCAATGGTGATGATGGGTAGAAGGACTTTTCGCATTTGTTTCCTTTACCGTCTACCTCTCAGAAGTTGCTGCCATTATAGCAGAAAAGGCCAGCTCGGTCAAGAACCGAAAGAAACGAAGGTCACGAAAGCATCTTGCATCTTTCGTGACCTTTTGCATGTTTTGCGGACTACGGAGCATCAACTTGGGCTTGTCATTCTGCCGCTCTGCGTTCAGCCTCCTGGCGGGCGGCTGCCTTCACCACCTCCCAAAGTTCGGCCACGTCTTCACCAAGCATTCTGGCCTGGGCATTTACGTAAGCCTCGTCAAGCTTGACGCTCAGTGTCAAATCGGCGCCCAGGTAGTGGAAAACGACCATCTCGTAAATATCCGTCTCGTGTTTCCGCGACCGTCCCTCGTCCCAAGCCATCAGTTTGCCGACAATCACATCCTCGGGGCGAGCGCACCAGATCTCGAGAGGTTCCACGCCTGGTATCTCAACCGTTTGCCGCACCCGGCGCTCGAATGCCTTGCGGTAGCGTGATGCCATCGTCAATGGAACCAAATCGGCCTTCTCTCCGCGAGTAGTGTCTATGATGTTGAACATAATGCCCATGTGAATGGAATCGCGCATCTGAAGCGGGTCAGCGTAGTAGCGCGGGGGTGGATAGACAGTGGCTAAAGCCTCAAAATGTTCCTCGTTCAGGTCTACGACGATGTCTATATCGTAAGTGGTGCGGGTGACACCGTACACGGCGCCAGCGAACGCGCCGATGATCATATAGGGCGCGCCAATGGCCTCCAGCGCCTGCAGGATGTCCAGGAAGAGACTAAGGTCCGGGGGATGTTCGTTTCGCACGCGCTAGCTCCTCCAGTGTTTTCAGGTTGAGCTCTCGAGGTGAGAGATCGGGGTACTGCCGACGCAAGCGGCCGCGGATCAACCCCACTGCCAACTCGCGTGCGTCGAGCATCACTCGGATGCGCCCACCGGGGGAAAGGCGGCCCAGCAGTCGCATCTGTTCCAGATCTACTGGATCGAAGCGATAAGCGTTCATAAGCGCACCACTCTTTTTGTGCTGACATTGGATGACTCAGAGATTGCCGCCATTATAGCAGAAAGAGTCAGTTCGGTCAAGAACCGAAAGAACCAAAGGCCACGAAAGCATTTCGCGCCTTTCGTGGCCTTTCGCGTGATTTATGGTTCAGACCACCTCCTCATTAGGGGTGAGGAGGCTCTTCCACTGCCTGTCGCAACCTGCCCCGCAGCGCGAACGACGCCACGACTGCCAGCAGCAACACGCCGCCAGCGGCGAGAAAGGTCTCGTCCAGCACTTGCGTCGTGAGGTCAGGGAGAGCGCCGCCAAGCTCGGTGATGGAATAACGGCTGGAAAGCTGCTCGAAACGCTTCAGACCCCAGGCGGTCAACAACGACAGGCCGGTGCTCATGCCAACGAGCCGCAAGATGACGACCAGACCAGAGGCCACACCCCGCTGCGTCTCGCCCACAGCGTCAATGACGGCCGTGCTCAGGGAGGTCGTCACTAGCCCAAAACCCAGCCCAGCCAGCGCCAGGTGGATGGCCATTGGTCCATAAGTCATGCCCGGCGACCAGGTGCCCATCAGCCCCAATCCACCGGCGGCGGCCAGCAGTCCCAGCACCGTCGGCAGTCGATAGCCAAACCGCCCGCAGAGCCAGCCGCCCAGTAACGAGGCCAGGGCCATGGCTCCCGTCATCACCGCCAGCACCTGGCCGCTGCGCACCGCTGCCAGGCGCAGAGCCTCTTCTGCAGTGCCCCCTTCGGCGAGGATGATGTTGATGAACAACGGCACGTCCACCATGGCGATGATGAGGGCGAAACCGACCAGAAAGTTGATGGCGCAGGCAGCGGCAAAGTTGGGCCGCCGAAGCATGCTCAACTCGATCAACGGCTGCGAGACACGCCGCTCAAGCCAGGCAAACAGGCCAAACAACAACGCGGATAGTCCCAACAGGGGCAGAACAAACCGCGAGGTGGGCGGCGGCGCGTTGAAATCGAACGAGGGGCCAGTAGCCGCCCGTCCCCCGCTGTATGAGAGCGCGACGTTCAGCGCCACCAGGCCGCCCATAAGCAGCAACGCGCCGGGAATGTCCAGCGATGCTTGACGCCTGGTCTGCGGCAAGCTCCTCAGCGCCCAATAGGCTGTCACCGCCGCCAGGAGGCTGGCCGGAATGTTGATGTAGAACTGCCAGCGCCAGTCCAGATAGCGCACCAGGAAAGCGCCGTACAGCGGCCCAAAGATCCAGCCGGCCGTGTCCACCGCGACCAGGACGCCCATGGCCAGGGGACGGCGTTGGTCGTGAAAAAGGTCGCCCACGATGGCCATGGCCACCGGCACCATTGCCCCGCCTCCCAGGGCCTGCACAGCCCTGAAGACGATGAGCAGGGGCAGATCTTTGACCAAGGGCACGAAGATCGAGCCGAAAGCAAAAAGCCCCAGGCTGGCCAGATACACCCGCCGGCGTCCGTAGATGTCTGACACGCGCCCCATGAAGGGCATGGTCACGATGTAGGCGATGAGGTAAGCGCTGACGATCCAGGCCGCGTCGTCCAGGCCGGTGGGCACCGGAATCTCAAAGTCACGGATCATCTGCGGCAGCAGCGTCGAAACCACCGTGAGGTCATCGGCGGCAACAAAGACGCCAAACGAGACCAGGATCAGAACGAGGTAGGGACGGAGCTGGGCTTTCGTGTTGTTGGACATGCTAGTGATTCCTGTGGGATAACGCAACTCGTAACCGTTCAAGTGGATGATAGGGGCGAGCTGTCAAGGCGCCAGGCACTTGCAAATAACTGATGGACTGAGCAATCTCCTGGCTTGGAGGCACTGTGGCTCCCAAGAGGCCGATGAAAGTGCCTGGCACCTGAACGCTTACCGCAACTCATGGCACGGGCGGCGCCTCGATGTCCACAGGCTCATCGAAAGCGGAGAATTCGATGAGCCAATGGGTTGGGTCTGCCGGGTCGCTCTCCAATTCGACGATCTGGATGCGGCGCACGTAGGCGTCTTGCTGGCCCACCCACGCATCCATCGTCACCTCTCCTATCCCGATCATGCCGGCAGTCAGGGGCGAGATCTGCTCGGCAGACAACTGCCCGTGCAGACGATGGTGGGGCTGGCTTTCTATCTCCTCTTCCACGCCGAAGGTCCAGGTTGTTTCGTTGAGGATGGATTCGATACCGTACTCTGGGTTAAAGATGAGAGTGGGATCAAAATACCAGCCATAATCCGGCGGCAGCTTTACCCATTGCTGATTAAGAGGGTTGGTGATGTACTGCTCGTCTCCCAAGCCAATGACGGCCACCTCAACCACAGCGCCAAACGATGACACCTTGACGATGCCGCGCATTTGATCTGGCCACACCAAGTCGCCCTCGGCCCGCTTGAGCGCCAGCGTCGGGGGGCTGTCCAGGTACACCTCCTTGCCAGAAAGCTCAATGAGAAAATGGAGCGAGTTGGTGGTCATCATCTGCTCTCCAGCCCGGTGAGCGATATCCGATGGAGAGGGTGTGGGGGTCGGTGTGGGCAAGGGCGTGGGCGTGGGTGTAGGTAAAGGCGTGGGCGTGGGGGTTGGCGTAGGTGTGGGCAAAGGCGTGGGCGTTAATGTAGGCAGAGGCGTGGGCGTGGGCTCTGGAGTTGACGTGCTGCAACTGACAACGAGCAGGAGCCCAATGCCCACCAGTAAAAGTTTAACAAGTCTCATAACGACTGCACCTCCTGGAGTTGGATCATTGCACAGAGTATGTAACAGCAGATGAGGCCGGATGGAGCGGTTAGGTCATAATTATACCATAACGGGGGCAGAAACGTAAATTGGGGGAAATTGGGTTGTCATACCTGCGGGAGTTGGGGTATTATGAGGGAGGGGATATTGCGTACAGGATGAGTTCGCTCGACCTGGGGCGTCGCGCTGCCAGCTTGTACTCCCGCAGTTTTTAAGGTTTGGGTACTTGACAAATGGAGTGAACTCTGGTATACTATACGTAGTTATCAAACTAACGCCTAAGTTATGATACTAACTCCTACAGTGTGAGGAAAATGAACAACGATTCTATTGACAAACTGGTGAAAATCGGCTTCTCAGAATACGAGGCCAAAGCCTACTTGGCGCTGCTTAGAGAGAGCCCCGTCACTGGGTACCAACTCTCCAAGCTCTCCGGTGTTCCCCGCTCCATGATCTACGAGGTGGTGGGCAAGCTTACCGCGCGCGGTGCGGCCATGACGCTGCGAACCGGCGGTTCCACCAAGTATGCGCCGATTCCAGCAGCAGAGTTCTTTGATCAACTCCACCGCGAGCACGAGGACCTAATCAACTCGCTCAAGGACGACCTTACAGCCTTTGCCTCGGCTCCCAATCTGGACTATGTCTGGAACATCGAAGGCCACGAGAACATCATGGCCAAGGCGATGGAGATGATTGACCAGGCCAAGACCCGAGTCTACCTGGCCCTCTTGCCGGCCACATTCCCGACTTTGCAGCCTGCACTGGAGAAGGCGATAGAGCGAGGGGTGCGGGTGGTGATCTACACGACGACTGATCTCGATCTGCCACGCGCTCAGGTGGTCGTCGCTCGCGTGACCGAGCAGGCTCTTGAACAGGCCAGAGGGCTGGGACTGATCCTGGTCATTGACGGGGAGGAAGTGCTGGTCGCTGAATGGCTAACCGCGACCCAGGCTCGAGCTTCCTGGACCAGCAGTCCACTGCTCGTCTTCATCGCCGAGCACCATCTGCGGACGGATTTATATCTTCCCCAAGTCCTGGCCCTGTTGGGAGATCGGGCGTTGGACGTCATCCAGGAAGAGGATCGGGAACTGTTTGCCCGTGCCTTGGAGAGCCGAATAAGCAGCTAGCTAAATCTACCATTCTTTGAAGGAGGTATCTATGTCTGAAGAAATCACTTTGATGGCCCACGGACTGACCAAGTCCTACGGCAAAGTCCGGGCCTTGCAGGGCGTTGACCTGGAGGTGCGGCGCGGTGAGATCTTTGGCTATCTCGGGCCCAACGGAGCCGGGAAAACCACCACCATCCGCTGCCTGCTGGACCTGATTCGCCCCAATGGGGGCACGGTGCGGGTACTGGGCATTGACCCCCAGGCTGACCCGGTGGCGGTGCGCACCCGCACCGGCTACCTGCCGGGCGAACTGGCGCTGGATCCCAATATGACGGCGGAGGGTGCGCTGCGCTACTTCAATGCGTTGCGCGGCGACAAGGTAGATTGGGGATTCGTGCGCCAACTTGCCCGGCGTCTCGACCTCCCGCTCAAGCCAGCTATCAAGAACCTCTCGCATGGCAACAAGCAGAAGGTCGGCATTGTGCAGGCTCTGATGCACCGCCCAGAACTGCTGCTGCTGGACGAGCCGACGCTGGGCCTGGATCCGCTGATGCAGCATGAAGTGCTGCGCCTGATCACCGAGGCCAAGGAGAATGGCACCACCGTCTTCTTCTCTTCCCACATTATGAGCGAGGTAGAGGCCGTGACGGAGCGCGTGGCCATCATCCGCCGAGGCGTGGTGGTGGAGGTGGCCGAGCCCGCCGCGCTGATTAACCGCGCCCTGCGCCGTGCTCATGTCCGCTTCAAGCAGCCGGTGGATACCGGCCCACTGGCCAACGTGCCTGGCGTGACGGTGCTATCGCAGGACGATGGCGCGAGCGTGCTGCTGCAAGTGGAGGGGGAGATGGACGGCCTCATCAAGGCGCTGGCTGCCTTCCCGGTGAGCGATTTCGAGACCGAGCGGCCCTCGCTGGAGGAGATTTTCCTGGCCTACTACGAGGATGACCAGAAGGAGGGGTAAAATGATAACGGTTTTCCGCTATACACTGCGTCGTTTCCGGGGCCAAATCCTCGGTTGGGGCATTGCTCTCGCCCTGCTGGGCGTGTTGCTCATTTCGATGTACGACTCGTTCGCCGCGGAGCAGGAGCAGTTTGAAAAACTGCTAGAGATCTATCCGTCCGAGATCACCGCGTTCATGGGTGACATTACCACCATGTCCACGCCGGAAGGATGGGTCTCTATAGAATTCTTTTCCTACATGCCGCTCATCCTGGGCATCTTCGCGGTGCTGATGGGCAGCGGTCTGCTGGTAAGCCACGAGGAGAGCGGTACATTGGATCTGATAATGGCCCATCCTGTGAGCCGCACGGCACTTTTCATGGGCCGACTGCTGGCCTTTGTCACTGCTACCGTGGCCATCCTGGTCATAACCTGGCTGGGCTTCGTCATTTCCATGAATTGGTCTTCGATGGGCATCGGCTGGGGCAGAATGTGGCTGCCTTTGCTATCGCTGCTGGCAGAGCTGCTGCTCTTCGGCACGATGTCGCTGCTGCTGAGTATGGTATTACCATCGCGCCGCTTGGCGGCGACGACGGCCGGCCTGCTGCTGGTGGCCAGCTTCTTCATCACCGGCCTGGCGAAAATCAACGAGACCCTGGAACCCGTCGCCAGGCTGTCCCCCCTCAACTACTATCAGGCTCAAGATGCCTTCCATGCGCTAAACGGTGCGTGGCTCGCCGGTCTGCTCGCCACGGCGGTGGTCTTCGGCGCCCTGGCCTGGTGGCGTTTCCAGCGGCGCGACATTCGCGTGGGCGGTGAGGGAGGCTGGCGCCTGCCTTCGCTGTCTTTCCGACGCAGGGCGGGGAGTGAGGCGTAGCTGAATAGCACGGGTTTGCGGCCCAGTCGGACGAGGTGTACCTCTGTCCACTGGACCGCTGGGGTTTTCAACATGAATGCAGACACACCTAATGCCAATCAAGCAAATGATAAGCCCGACCTCAGGCGCGGCGTCGTAAAGCGGATGAAGCAGGTCATCTTCCAAACAGCATTTCTGGTGGCGCTACCGCTAATCTCGGCAGGCCGGCTGGACTGGGTGTGGCCGTGGGCCTATCTCGGCGTGGGCCTAATCATTCTGGCCATCAACATGCGTATCCTGTCCCCGGAGTTGATGGCAGAGCGCGGCCAGCCCAGGGAGAACGTCAAAGACTGGGACAGAGTGCTCACCACTCTCATAACTTTCCCAATATTGACTTCCCTGAAAAAAGCCTGCTCTGAGGCCCGTCCTCGGGCCGATTGCCGCACCCGGGGACGGCTGCGGGAGCTTTTTTCAGTAGATTCAATATTAGCCCTGCTGATCGTGGCCGGGCTGGATGAGCGCTTCGGGTGGTCGCC
>CAZGKH010000096.1:0-11516 GCA_964525665.1 uncultured Anaerolineae bacterium
AATCCATCATGGCATACACAATTGAGGACGAGCTACAAGCTCAAGCGAAGCTCGCACAGATTTACCAGACCCTTGACAGACGCGGGAGGCTCCGTCTAGCAGATCGCCTCGGCTACCGTCGTGGGTCGGAGGCAAACAGGCTCAGGCAGGTTCGGAGGATAGTCAGCTCCAAGGTCGAGCCTGGGAAGTTCGTGAACGTAACATCATACTTCCGAGATTACGTAGCTACCAGTGACGCGCCTTCGGGCCTCACTGTTAGGTCAGACGCTTGGAAAGGCTCAGTGCCACCTGTAACAATTGAAGGTAAGGTACAGTTGCTTTCCCAAATCATGTATGTCGCTCGAACTGCTGATGGTACGATACTACCTTTTGAGGCGCAGAGAAACACTACTAGGGACGCAGATAAAACCGACTTACAAGCGCTCTTTGAAGATTACAACCAACAGATAAAGGACGTATTGGGTCAATACCAGAGAGCGAACAACGGAGAAACCGTCACGATCGAGGCAATTGCATTTAGCAGAAAAGGGGTTTCTGAGATAATACAGGCGTATCAAGGTAGGGTAGCAGATCCCAACCCTTCCAGAAAGTACGGTATTGCCTTGGTATCTACCAAAGCCAAGTACGAAGATGGAAAAAGAGTTCCTTCACAATCCACAGCCACTTACAACCGTAGAATCCCCAGGCAACGCAGGGACGAGATAATCAGATACGCGAACCAAGCATACGGCCAATACTCCAAGGCAGGGGGGAAACTCGCTTGACACATCGGGTCATAGCGGCGCGACCACGCGAGGCAACGCGGGACACGATATTCGCGTGGGACATAGAAACTTGGGGCTTGAACGCAAAGCGCTTCGCCTTCGCTGTGATCGAGAATGTTTCCACAGGGGAGCAGTATGTCTTTCACAGTATCCAGGAGACTAGGCGCTTCTTCGAGGAGAACGCCCCATGCGTATGCTACGCGCACAATGGAAGCGGGTTCGACAACTACTCGCTGTACTCCACGGAGGAGCTTTACGCCGCTCGAAAGACGGCTTCAGGGACGAAGGTTTTCGAGTACGAGATAAACGGTGTCAAGCTACGCGACACCAAGCACCTCCTCCCGATGAGGCTGGCGCAACTGGCCAAGTCCGTGAGCATGGAGAAGGGAGAGACTCCAGAGGCATACATCAAGGGAACTCCGAGGGAGGTCACTGAGCTTGACATAGACTACTGCCGTATGGACGTAGCCATTCTCGCCGCGGCCATCCGTAGGCTTCGTCAGCTATACGGCGATCTGGTGGGAAGACCTGGCAACGAGCTGGAGCTTCCGCTGACTACCGCCTCTATGGCCTACCGAGTCTGGTGCATACCGGAGTCATGGCCCGACTCATGGCTTTGGAGGGACGCCCGACAGAGGTGGCGACCGATAGCGAGATGCAGGGCTGGCTTCAACGAGATATACCGCAAGTGCGAGCATGGCGGTCGGGTTCAAGTGATGTGCGAGCCTGGCGAGGTAGTAAAGGACGTAGTTAGCTATGACGCGAACTCCCTGTACCCCTCGGTGATGTACGACGAGCTTTTCCCCGACCCTCAGAGCGTCGGGTTCGTAGGCCCGACGTTCGAGGCTCTCAGGTACGAGCTGAACCGAAAGGACAGAGTCGTAGTGGCAGATGTCAAGATGGTCGCTCCTGACGGGGTTCCCAGGTTCCTCCCCAACACGGACGATGACGGTCGCAAGAAGTGGGACAGCAACGAGTTTGACGGTTTCCTCTGCGAGCCTGAGCTGAAGCTGGCCCTTGAGGTCGGCTGGATAGTGGAGGAGGTCAGGCAGATAGTCAGCGCGAGAGCCATGCGACCATTCAGGCAGTACGTCCGTAGGCTCTACGACCTGCGTCTGGAGATGAGGGAGAACGGCGATCCAGCCCACTCCCTCTGCAAGCTACTTCTCAATTCACTGTTCGGACGTTTCGGAATAAAGGAGAAGCCTGGAAGGGTCGAGGGTGCGGAGGAGATACAGAAGGCCAACCAGCGGGAGGACTACGACGAGCGATACGAGCTGTGCTATTACGATGGTATCGAGATGCAATACCCCTACCTCATAGACTGGAAGCAAATGCGTAAGGCTCCATCTAGCCAGTGGTTCGGGTTCTCCTCCTTCATACTCTCCTACGGGCGTGAGAGGCTGGCTAGGGCAATTATCTCAGCCGGTGATGACGCTCTCTACTGCGACACAGACTCGGTTCACATGAGAGCCGAGGCAGCGCTACGCTTCGAGCATGAGACACCGATAGGCGATGACTTGGGAATGTGGAAGCTGGAAACCCCGACAGCAATACCAAACGCCCGTTATTGGGAACCCAAGGCATACACCCACATGGATGAGAACATGGATAGAATCCTAGTCAAGCACAAGGGGGTCAAGGTCTATGACGATGACGGCAACTTCATGCCCAATGCGGGAGACTTGACCAAGGAGCAGGTTCACAGAACCGTAGTGAGTCTCTACGAGGGGCTACGGAGGAAGCTCGAACCTGGAACACCCCTCATAACGAAGAAACGCTCAAGCCGGTTCTATAAGGAAACTTCTTAGACAAGACGCCCCCCGCGTCAATCGTGGGTTTCCTCGATGACCAAGAAGTGAGAGATGCGATAGACGATCTTATGCAATCGGCTGTAACTAGCTCTGATCGCCTGATGAACAGACTCATGGAACTGGAATGGAAACCCAACGGGGAAGCTCACATCACCATCCTAGCGCTGATGCTGCTGGTGCATCACTACGACAGCTTCCGTGACCAGAGCGACGACATACCCGACTGTCTGGTGAACGCATACGTCCAGGCCATCAACCACCCTACCATATCACGATACATGGCCAAGGTCACGGCAGACAAGGTAGGCGGGGCTGCGGGGGTGAACCAGTGAACAAGCCAAACGAGAAGCTGATGCTGACCTTCGGCATCGGCATAGTCATCTCATGGGTCATGATAGCGTCCACCGCATCCTATTACAGCATCGTGGAGGAGAGGGACATAACAGACAGCCAACTCACGGTGATAGGTCTGCTAGGTGGCCCTGCCCTCCTAATCATAACGAGCGTTCTCGATCTCTTCAAGTCAAAGGAGGGAGCGAGGATAACAGCTCTGCCGGACAGGTTAGCATACGAGGCGGAGGCCATAGAGGCAGTAGCCACTCACACACGGAAGCTAGAGGAGCTTAGGATAGTCCATGACCTCGACCTGGAGAAGATGACGAAGGAGCATTCTCTTAGGATGGAGGCTTTCACAGTCACAGGCGGTGAGTCTGAATGAACAGCTCGTTCACGATGGAGAGGGCTAAATCCACGATCAAGTGGATTCAGTCAGACCCATTGAGAGCCAAGTGGTACGGGGCAGACTGCCCGGAGTGCGGGACTCACAGCCTATCATTCCTACTCAGCTCCCCGAATGGCGGGGTAGCCAAGGTGGAGTGCATGATCGACCTAGGCGGTTGCGGATGGGAGGAATCGAGATGACAACGTATGAGGATGAGGAGGAGGAGATTGACGCTATCGAGGCGATAGTGAAGTCACACAAGAGCGGGGAGGTCGCCTTCCACGTTGCTCATACAAGGCTGATGGTCGAGCATGGCTTTGACAGTGAGACAGCCCTAGAGCTTCTCTTCCCACCTATGGATGATGATGACTTCGATATGATATTACCAGAGCCGAGGGCCTCCTGGGAGTGATTATAATGGGAAAGTACACGACGAAGACCACTGACGAGGACGGGAACGACGCATGGCTATCAAGCGATGGGAGGCAGTTCGCAACCCGCTCAGGGGCATGGAAGCACTCCAAGAGCATAGACGACCCGCCAGAGCCACCAGCAGAGCCACAGTACGAGACAGTCCAGGACGATGAGCCTGATCCCCTCTCATGGGCATCGGTGGACTTCGGCGGAGACATGGAGGCTCCCACGGAGGTAGTGCCTACGGTACTGAAGAGAATCACCCCTACGGTAGCAGGGCAGAAGAAGACACGCAAGGAGATGGAGCAAGAGCGAAAGACGAACGTGGCTTTGCTCAAGGTGGGCTACCGGACAGGAGATGTCCTTCTCACTCGCTATAAGCGCGCGCTGATGGAGGACTCCCAGGCGGAGGCAATATCACACAGCGAGACTGACTACGACTGGATAAGCGGGGTCAGCAACGCGGCTCTTGAGGAGAACGGCATAAGCATAGGCGCAGCGATAGGGACCACGCAGATCGCCCTAATATCGAATGCCTACTGGTTTGGCGCTCCGGTCGCCAAGATACACAAGGAGGCTGACAAGTCGCCCTTCACAGGGAGGGTCGGCGGAGCGGTCGGCAGGTTCCTAGAGAGGGTTCCAGTCCTGGGAAAGAGACTCAGAGCGAGGCGAGAGACTAGGATCGAGAAGGCAGAGAGGGAGGTGTTTGGAAATGAGTGATGAGAATGATGAAGAGGTAAAGCACTACAAGATAGTGTACCAGAATGATGATGTCATAGTGATGTTCAGGGTATATCCGGAGGATGAGGAGGAATGAGCGAGAAGTACCCAGGATTTTTCACGGCTCTGTTCAAGAAGAAGGAACAGCCGATAGAGGAACCTAAGAAGAAGTCGCAGAAGAAACAAAAGAACTACGACGGTGACATACAATCGCTACAATCTCAGATTGAGGAAATAAGGGGTATGATTACAAAGGAGCCCGAACCTGAGCCAGTCGAAGACGAGGAGCTGGTTGAAGATGTCGAAGATGCTTGATGACCTTTACCTGCCTGACGGAAAAAGGCTCACAACGCAGGTGATTGGCAAGCCAGGTGGGGGCAAGTCATTCTACCTGCGCGAGACTCTCATGCAGTTCCTCAAGAAGAACGACGACCCCGACTACCGACTCCTCTACATCTGCCCCAAGCAAGAGATGCGCCTGGGGGAGAAGGACACTCCCGTTAGCGTGGACAAGATAGCAAAGAACATGCGTAAGAACCGAGCGACGATATTCTACCCCAACCCATACGATGTGGAGGCGGAGGTGGACTACGCGATAGAGCTGATGTTCGAGATGCAACAGCAGAACGAGGGCTTCAAGGCTACCATAGTGGTTGATGACGCTCAGACCTTCATCAGCTCAAGAAAGGCTGCGAGCCAAGCCTTCCGTCGCCTAGCCCTTACCGGAAGATCGAAGGGAATAAGATTCGTGGCTGTGGCTCATCAAGCCGTCTTCAGCAAGGACCTGGAGGGAAGCACTTCCTACCTAGTGATGTTCACCCTACCCGTCAAGCTCTACCACAAGGACTTGAACACAAGGTACGGCTTAGATGTCGAGCCTTACATCGAGCCTATCTCCTCGAAGCCCTACTCGTTCCTCTGGTTCGATGTGACAAAGGGTAAGGCACAGCTCTACGACCCGATAGAGGTCTAGGGCGGGGTGATGGGATGGGAGAACCAGGTTCTCACCATCTCACCACAACCAGGCTCCTTGCATATCCATCCCACAGGCTTTCGGGTTTGCATAGACATCGGCCGATCATCACCCTCCAGCCTCACTCTCGCCTCGATCCTTACCATGCCTGAACGACAGACCTGGCACTTGGGGCGACTGACCATGACCTTGCGAGCAGTAGTGCGTTTATCATTGTTTGGATACATTGGGGCGTTTAATGTACCGTTGGGGTGTGCGACCCCACATGGCTTTCGTTAACTCGATAGTGGGCGGATTCGGAGTCGCATTCGGTGTCTTGGGGGTTTTGGCTATAGCCAACGGCCTCTCAACATACGTTTTCTCCGGTCAGACCATACAAGAAAAGGTAAACGCTAGAGTAGGGGGCGGGCAGTGATGCTCGGCGGAATACTACCCCCTCTGACTGCTGATGGCCTCCTGTCCTACATGGGACTGGCCATCGGTCTTTCATTGGGCTTCGCTGTCCTACAGCAACCAATGAAGCAGATTGAAGACGCTATCAGGAGCAAGTGATTCGGATGGGTGTTCGCTACACGCTCGTAGAGAGCAACACAGACCTCCCAACCATAGCGGCAGCTCAATACGCGCGTGGAATGAATATTCCAGGCGGGGCGGTCGATGAGGTGATTATGCGTTTTCAATGCACACTGAACGCCGCTGGCGACATCGCAGCAGACTTCAGCAACATGATTAACAATCTAAGGCTAATCCTCAACGGGGAGACTGTCTTCGACTTCCAAGCCGGATACACGGACAACGCGAATGACGCGCCTGGAATCGCTGGATATCTCATGAACAGCATGGGAAGAGGTCGATCTGTAGAGGTCAACTCGCAAACAGCGACAAGAACAGCTTTCTTGAGAATCCCAATCGGAAGGAACATTCCCGCTGGTATTTCAAGGCTGGAGTACACGCTAGGCTACGCCGCACTCACTGGTGCTGGTGGAGAGCCAACAGCTACCTCCCTTCAGTTCTGGGTCAGGTACAACAGCGCTATGCAGAACACGACCACTGTCGGCGCTGCAACGACCTTCAACTACTCAGCTACCACACAGCTAGTAAGCGTGAAGGTTCCACAGAACGTACCAGGAACCCTTGCTGGCATCCTACTGATGAACGACAGGGCAAACGATGGTGACATAACAGAGGTCAGAATCGTCAGCCAGTCAGATTTCAGTCTAGGAGTCGAGTACTGGCGCGCCCTCAACGGTGATCTTTACAATGGAATCGAGTTCATGGACCCAGCTACGGCAGACGGTCTTGAGTTCGCTCAGAGCGTTGCGGGAGCAATTTTTCTGCCGCTCTTCAATTTGTCATTGAGCGATGATCTTCGTTTGCAAATTACAGCAACTACTGCTAGAACACTTAGCGTAATTCCGATTATTGTGAGTCCGATTTCCGGCAAGCCACAACCAGCACAGGTTCAGACCCTAGCTGTACCGACCAACGTAAGCTCTAGCATACTAGACGACTCCAAGGCGGAAGTCTGAGGTCGTGATCGTAATGGGGAGCGGTGGGTTTTTACCCGCCCTCCTTCCAACGGTGGGTGATACACATGGGTAGGATAGTTAGGATAGCGACTCTGGTAGAGAATGTGCCAACGGCAATAGACCTCGGTATGACCACGCCTGGGAAACTACTCATCAAGAACCAAGGGGCCAACGACATACGCATGGCCTATGACGAGTCGGGTGTGATTGTCGGCGGGACTGGCAACTTCATGACCCTCGATGCTGGTACTCTCCTGGTGTTCGACGCAGGGCCTGGTGTTGGCTTCCTTGCCCAACAGCAGCAAATTCACTTCATGGCCACTGGCGGTAACTCAACGATCGAGATATGGGTAGCGACGGTGTGATAGATGTCGGGGCCGGTACGTCCACCATTGACCGTCGAGACACTTGACGGTACGACGGTAGGACGACCGATAACGACCATCAAGGTAACTAATGGTGACTTGACGGTATCAGGCACGACAGCCACGATAGACACCTCCGGAGGAGGTGGAGGCGCTATGACCTCCTTCGATGTGGCTGGCGATGCCGGTGCAACTCAGACCGTTGGCAACGCCGACACCCTCACTCTACAGGGTAGCGGTGGGATAACCAAGGTCACGATGTCAGCAACCGACACGGCTACGATAAGCCTGGAGAACACGGCGGTAACTCCGGGGTCATACACACTGGCCTCGATAACCGTGGACGCTCAGGGAAGGATAACCGCAGCAAGCTCTGGTAGCGTTTCCGTACCCTCTGGAGCCAATCCTACGGCCACGGTCAGCGGTACGGCAGTCAATGGCACAGCAGGGACGTTCATGCGCTCAGACGCCGCCCCTGCGCTCGCAGATACGGCGGTGACTCCCGGTAGCTACACACTCAGCTCGATTACCGTAGACCAACAGGGGAGGATAACCGCAGCTAGTAGCGGGACAGACACTAACACGACTTACCAGATTGCAGCAGCTCAGTCGGGCTCGGATGCCGATATTCAGCTAGATGCGAGTACCGGCACAGATACGACAGTAAAGCTCGCTGCAGGGTCGAACATCACTCTAACGGAGTCCGGTGGCGACACCATCACGATAGCGGCTGCCGGTAGCACTGGTATAGGCGGTTCAATATCCGAGGGACAAGTTGCCTTCGGAGCCAGTACCGCCGATGAGATAGAGGGAGAGGCTGCGCTTACTTGGAGCAAGACAGACAACTACCTCGCTATCAACAGCGTTCTAGGTGGTGCAAGTGGAACAGGACTCTCCGTCCAAGCTGTGAACAACGGAACCAGAGCGGCGCAGTTCCAAGCTAAGAACAGCGTCACTGGCTCAGTCATACCCGGAATCAGAGTAATGACAGGACTCACGGGAGGCAGTCAAGCTGCGGGATTCGGAACGGGAATAGAGTTCATGGTAGGCAACGCTGGTTTCGCAGGTAGCGTGGTAGGGACGATCGAAACAGAAAGATTAGCAGCAGACACGGATCATAGCATAAACATTAAGCCAATAGGAACAGGTAACGTTTCTCTAGGTAACTTCACCTTTGATGCCGACCAGACTGTAGGGGCGGGACAGGACAATTACGTCCTTACCTATGACCACTCAGCCGGAACAATCTCGCTTGAGGCTGCGGGTGGTGGCGTAACATTCCCACTAGAGGGAACCGACGGAACGGCGGGAGCGCCGACATACTCCTTCTCAGCAGATACCAACACCGGGTTTTTCCGTTCCGGCACCGACTCCATCGGGGTGGCAGTTGGTGCGCTTGAGGTTATGACTATCGGTAGCGGTGACATAACACAGAACCTCAAGATGTTCGGCCCGGATGGTGGGGCGGGCAACCCGACATTCGGCTTCAAGGACGACAAGGACACCGGGATATACAGACCCGCCACAGGGCAGATAGGCCTCTCGATGAACGGTAGCAACAAGCTGACGTTCGGAGCTGCGGGCGAGATACTGATTGCGGGTACTACTGCCGGAACGAGCGGGCAGGTGCTAACCTCCGGCGGTTCCGGTTCGGCTATGTCTTGGGCTGACGCTTCCGGTGGCGGTTCCGGCTTCATACAACCTCACATAGCGACAGGCGTTTTCCTAGGTAGCTACAACGCTTATCCCGCCTTCTCATCTCCCTTCTCGACTCTAGGCACTGAAGGTAACATGGTATCAACAGACTTCGATACCTACCCTCTCTACCGACCATTCGTACTAGCTGAAGGTGGAACATGGGGAGGAATAGAAATCAAAGTTACAACCGCCTCTTCATCGAATGCGGTGCTAGTATCGCTCTACAATGCAGACTCGACAACTGGAATGCCTACCTCCTTCGTCGGCTATTGCGATGTGGCTACTAACGTAGTGGGTAACATAGCCCAAACCACGACGCTTGACTCCTCCGGCTCCTCGGCCACAATAACGCTCTCGGCTAACACTCAATACTGGGTTTCGATTGTGGCTAAGGCTGGGAGCGACAGTTGTAACCTCAAGGCGATAGACAAGGAGAATCTCAGCACATTCGGTTCTAGCAACATGCAGAACCTACCGACATGTATCCAGAACTCATTCACAACCAATAACATTGACACCAACAACCCACCTAGGCTAGTGGTTCCCTTAAGGAGAGATTTCCCAGCTATAGGAGTGATAGTATGAGTCGTTTCAGATATGTTTTTGAAGGCTCAGAAATCGTTGAAACGATTGAGAGTGATGTTGATTGGCACTACGTTAGAGATAGGAGAAACAAGGAGTTGAAGAGAACCGACTACTGGGCCTTGAAGGACTTGACGATGAGCCAAGCCAAGAAGGACTACAGGGCTTTCTTGAGGGACTTGCCTCAAACCTACGAAACCGCTAACGAGGCGTATGACGCTATGGAAGCGTATGAGATACCGGAGTGATTAGATGAAGCCGACAGTAGCGAGCAACCACGCCAGGATAATAAAGGTCGAGGAGGACTTGACCGTTCTGGAGGAGAAGGTCGAGATCCTTGACAAGCAGTTCAGCGAGGTTCTGATTAGGCTGGATATGATTCTCAAGATCGGGAGGGGTGTGGCTATCATGGTCGCCACTAGCCTCGGACTCGATCTAGGCATCGAGGGAGGGATGATATGAGTACAGAAGCCACGATCTTAGGATTGGTTGTTCTATTCCTAGTCTTGAGGGATTGATATGCCATTCAAGAGGATAGGGAAGAACAGGTTCCGCTCCCCCTCTGGACGCATATATACCGCCTCCCAAATAAGGCGGTACTACGCTAGGGGAGGGAAGTTCAGATGACCCGATACCCCGCATGTGTCACCAATGCCTCGAAGCGGTCAGGCATATCCAAGTCCAAGCTCCTCAAGAGCTACAAGAGGGGCGTGGGCGCCTGGAAGAACAACCCCGGCTCCGTGCGTAACGTGAGGGGCGTGAAGGGAGGCCCAGGACCGAAGATGTCAAAGCAACAGTGGGCATGTGCGAGAGTGAACAAGCTGGCACGGCTGAAGCGGAGAGCAGGGTACGACCAAGACTTATTGAGGTGAAAAGATGACTAGAAAAATTCTTTCGAAAAGCACAATGCGATATTCCATGACAGGAAGCGGTTTTAAGTTGAACGCATTGGGAAGGTTCCCTAGTTTTTTCTATTCCATGAAAAAGAAGTGATAATATGCCAGTGAAAAAAGTAAGAGGAGGCTACAAGGTAGTCAGCTATGTAACGGGAAAGCCATTGAAAAGAGTGTACAAGTCGAAGAAGGCGGCAGAGAACGCGGCGGCCACATCGAAGCGCCGATCCATGCGTAAGAGAAGCACGGGATCGAGGAGAGCTAGGAACTCACGAAGGAGGATGTACTGATGGCTAAAAAATATCAATTTATGGAAGTATCTGCGACAAGCAAAAGAAAAGCAGAGGGTATGTTATACTCAAAAGGCTTCAAACCAGTTTCATCAAGATTGGTAAAAGGTCTAACTAACATGATAGGGATAAGGATTGATTAAGAATGCCATACGTCTATCCCGATCCCATCCTGAGTGGTGTGAATCCCTTTGCGCAGTCTATGGCCCCACAGCCAGTGCCTACGCAGAACGGGATGACACGGCCCATGCCTGTACGACCTGGCTCTGGTCAAGCTGTGAACACCCAAGGACAGAGCGGGATAGGCCCAGGAGGACGACCCTCTGTAGACTACCTGCCCGGCGTCGAGAGGCCAGCCGTATCGCCCGAAGACCTGGTGGTGAGACCCGGAACCAACGAGGTCACTGAGGTAGCCGCACCCAGCGACTCGCAGATACTACAGGAACAGCTCCAGGCGATTGCCGACAGGGAGCAGATAGGGCAGACCATCACAGTGCCGATGGACAGCGCACCCGTAGCAGGGGGGAGCGCTTCGCCGATGTTCGGCACTGGCGGGTTTGAGTTCATAGGGCTCGTAGCGATAGGGGCTCTCATCTACTACATGGCGAGGGCTTGATATGGCAATAGAGGACTCTGATGGCATACTGAACGCCGCCGGTTACTGGACGGTAGGGGTAGCCAAGGGGCTCGCTTACGTCGCCGTCCCTGTGTTCGCATTCAGCCTCATGGCGGGTTTCGCCTTGAAGATCGTGA
>CAZGKH010000097.1:0-11496 GCA_964525665.1 uncultured Anaerolineae bacterium
CTTTTTGTGTTCACACACTCCCCCTCTCTTCACCGAGGCGGCTGCGCTATATCGCGACGACTTCAGGGCGGGGTTCACCTTGCGTGACAGCCCTTCCTTCGACGACTGGCAGTTCTTCCAAACCCAGGGCCTGCGCGATGAACTGGCAGGAGCGCTGGACCGGTTGGCCCACGGCCTCGGCACCCAGGGCCAGTTCGAGCAGGCCATCGCCCACGCCCGACGCCGCTTGGCGCTGGATCCGCTGCACGAACCGGCCCATCGCCACCTGATGCAGTTGTACGCCTGGGCTGGTCAGCGTACTGCCGCCCTGCGGCAGTACCAGGAGTGCGTGCGGATCCTCGAAGAGGAACTGGCCGTACCCCCGGAAGAAGAGACCACCCAACTCTACAAAGACATCAAAGAGAAGCGAGAATCACCCCTACTGATCGAGCCCCGCGTGCAGCCCGTCGTCGGGGAAGAAGAGCGACAGCGAGTGGTCAACGCGCCGCCCCAGGCCGTCAGCGATCTTTTCCGCGACCGGGTGACGGAAATGGCAGCCCTGGCCAATCACATAGGCGGGGAGGCCCCGCGCCTCATCAGCGTGGTGGGCCGGGCGGGCATGGGCAAGACAGCCCTGGCCTGCAAGGTGCTGGACGACTTGGCCAGGAACCGCCATCCCGACGCGCCGCCCATCAACGGCCTGATATACCTGACGGCGAGCGAGCTTAGCCTGGACCGCCTGGTGCACGACGTGGGCGAGATGCTGGGACAGCCAGCGCGGAGCCAACTAGCCCAGAGGTGGGCTGCACCAGAGGAAGAGCTAACGAGCAAGATAGACGCCGTGCTGACGGCCCTGAAGGAGGAGGATCGCTACGTCATCCTGCTGGACAACCTGGAAGATCTGTTGGATGCCACGGGGCGATTGACCGACCCCGACCTGGCCTGCTTCGTGGATCGCTGCCTGCACAGCCAGAGCGGCGTCCGCCTGGTGGTCACCAGCCGCGAGCGCCCTTACGTACCACCAGAGGGGCGGCGACGCGCTCCACGCGTGATCTTGGATGAAGGGTTGCCGCTGGACGAGGCGTGCGAGATGCTGCGCGATCTTGATCCTGATGGTGAGCTGGGACTGCGCGACGCCTCCCAGAGCGACCTGGAGCAAGCGGCAAGGTTGGCACAGCGTATGCCGCGCGCTCTGGAACTGCTGGCCTTCGTCCTACTCCAAGCCGAGGGGACATTGATCCTAGATCACTTGCTGGAGCAGGAGGAGCTGTTCCTAGACGACGAGCTGGTGGTGGAGAGGTTGGTGGAGCAGGTCTACTGTCGGCTGGACGACGACGGGCGGCGGGTGGTCGAGGCGCTGGCCGTGCTGGAGGAGCCAGCGCCGGCTCAGGCGGTAGCGTATCTGTTGGCGCCGTGGCAGCCCCATCTGGACGTGACAGCGGTGCTGCGGTGGTTAATCCGTGGCCACTTTGTGTCCTACAACCGCATGACGTCTGGCGCTGGGTACTACGCCCTGCACCCAGTGGATCGAGCTTTCGCTCTGCGATTGATAGCTGGGGAAGACGAGGGCGTGGACGGGGCGACCATCTATACACGGACAGCGTTAGAAGAGCGAGCGGCCGCATACTATCGAGGGCTGCGTAAGCCCGAAGCTAAGTGGCGCAGCATAGACGACGTGCAACCACAATTGCGCGAGTACGAACACCTTCTGCGAGCTGGCCAGGCAGACGAGGCATGCGAACTGCTGAACAGCATTGACCAGGACTTCCTGCAACTGTGGGGGTACGCGCGGTTGGTGGTCCGGATGCGAGAGCATCTGTCGGGTCGGCTGAAGAGTCTGCACTTGAAAGCAGTCAACCACCACAGCCTGGGCGACGCCTACAGAAATCTGGGTCGGGCCCGAGAGGCCGTGGCGCAATACGAGGACGCGTTGGCTACTGCCCGCGAGATCGGGGAGAAAGAGACCGAGGAAGCCGCCCTGGGCGGATTGGGCAGAGCCAATTGGATGCTGGGAGAAGTAGAAAAGGCCACCAACTACTTGAAGGAGGCGCTGACCATCGCCCGCGAGATCGGCGACAGACGCAGCGAGGGAATTCACCTGCGCAGCTTGGGCCGCATCTACTGCGATCTGGGGCAAATGGAGAAGGCCACTAGCCGCCTGGAGGAGGCGCTGACCATCGCCCGCGAGATCGGCGACAAACGAGGTCAGAGCCGAACCCTGGCCTTCTTGGGGAGAGTCCACTACGACCTGGGACAAGTGGAGGAAGCCATCGGGCACTGTGAGTCGGCGTTGACCATCGCCCGCGAGATCGGCGACAAGCACGGTGAGGGGGCGTATCTGAACAGCCTGGGCAACTTCTGCTACGAATTCGGGCAACTGGAGAGGGCCTTCGGCTACTACGAGTCGGCGCTGGCGATTGCCCGTGAGATCGGCGACAAGCGACGCGAGGCACAATGCGCAGGCAATCTGGGCAACATAAGTTCTGACATGGGGCAGATGGAAAAGGCATTCGACCATTACGAGGAGAGCCTGAGCATTGCTCGCGAGGTCGGGGACAAACGTACCGAGGGACTCGTCTTGGGCATCCTAGGCCACGCCTGCACTGCCCTGAAACGCTACCCTGACGCTGTGGCTCATCTGCGAGAAGGTATCAATATTCTCAGGGAAATCAACCTTCCCCTCGGACAATGTTGGCTCAGCGGCTACCTCGGTTGGGCACTGCTGGCAAACGGGCAGCCTGAAGAGGCACAAGTAGCCTTCGGCGAGGCGGCCGTGATGGACGTGCCAGATGGCAACTATCTGGCATCAGTAGGGCTGGGGGTAACTTGCTTGCGATTGGACAATCAGGCAGCGGCAAGGGAAGCATTCAGCGAGGCGGTCGAGCGGTGCGAAGCGCTGCTGGCCGAGACACCAGAGCTGCGTGAGGCGTGCTTCGCGCTGGGGCTGGCGCGGGCCGGGTTGGCCATGCTTGGCGCTGGCACTATGGAGGGGGCAGTCGCAACATACAAGCGAGCGAGGGACATCTGCGATGCGAGGGGCGTGCTGGACGATGCGCGGCGGAAGCTGGATGAGCTAGAAGAAGCTGGGTATGGCGATCTGAGCAAGGTTCGTGCTGCGCTGACTGGTGTAGAGTGAGGGTCATGCCGGACAGTGAGCAAGCTCATTGAGCAACGCGAATCCGTGCCCCTTGCCCTTCGCGCTGAAGTATCGCCAAGCTAAAAACAGACCAGCCGCACAGAGGGCAATCCCGGCAATCCCTACCAAGACATCGGGCGTCAGCGTTAGCTCCAAACCGTGCGAACCGACCAGGGTCATCAGGATCGCCCAGGGCAAGCGCCCTACTGAGTTGGCAACCAGGAACCGCCGGGGTGAGATGGAACTCAGGCCAGCCACAAAGTTCATCGTGTCGGCAGGGAAGAGGGGTACCAGGTAGGCGATGAGGAAGAACATGGTTCCTTGCCGCTCAGCCACTTTCATCCAGCGATCCAGTATGCTGGCGGGCACCATGCGATTCACCAACCGGCATCCAACTCTGCGCGCCAGTGCAAAGGCAAGCTGACTGGCCACCGCCATGCTAACCAAGTTGAGCACTAAACCACCGGTGAACCCATATACATAGCCGGCAGCTATCATAAAAGGCTGACCCGGAATAACGGCCACGATGACCTGCAAGAACTGGATGAGGGAGAGGAAGACCGGTCCCCACACACCGCAGCCCCGCACGTAGGCGATCACTGCCTCCCGATCGTTGAGCAGCGCCAGCAGGTTCGTGAGTGGTTGCCAGGCCAGGCCGACGATGAGCAGCCCTATCAGGGCGATGACACCCTTCATCAGATAGCACCCCTTGTGATCTTTGATCTTTCTGATTGCGTTTGCAGCGACTGTCATCATGGTTCTCCTCTTTGTTCTCTTTGCCTATATATTACCAGACAACCGTCCCAGAAGCGTTGCAGAAAGCGTTGCAGAAAATGTGCAGCAGCGTCTCAATGCCGACAAAGATGTCGCTGTGTTTCCTTTATTGGTTATGCTGCCCCACGAGGAGTTTGATACACGGTATGGGATGCCCTGGCCCTGAGGAAGGGCGGTGGGCACTTTCTCCAAAGGCATGCGCCAGAAACTGGCCATCGCCCGAGCTCTGCTCCACGAGCCGAAGGTGCTCTACCTGGACGAACCCACCAGCGGGCTGGACCCTGAGGCCGCCCTACATTTCGGGCACGCTCTGGTATCAAGCTTGCGTATTTCGGCTTAAGGTGATAAAATATCAGCACAACCTTGCATCTCATCAACGACTGGAGTAGACAACGATGATCATCCGCCCTGCCGAACTGACCGACTTGAAAGCTTGCCTCGAGATAGATCACTCCTACGTGACCAACCACGTCTGGCAGATGGAGGAAAGCGAGAGAGCTAGAGAAGTCACCGTGATCTTCCGCACCGCCAAACTGCCACGGTCTATGCGGGTCAAGTACCCGAAGAATTACGACAATTTATTGGAGAGCTGGCGACGGGGCGAGTGCTTTCTGGTCGCTGAGGAGAGCGGCGTGGTTTACGGCTATCTGGACATGTCCGCGCAGTCTTGGCATCTCACGGCCTGGGTGAACAACCTGGCCGTAGCCCAGGCCCACCGACGGCATGGCATCGGAACGGCCCTTCTCAAGAAGGCCACCGACTGGTCTCGTCAGCGGGGACTTAGGAGATTGATGTTGGAGATTCAGACCAAGAACTACCCTGCCATCTGTTTCTGCCAGAAAAACGGCCTCGCTTTCTGTGGTTTCAATGATCGCTATTACACCAATCAAGACATCGCTCTGTTTTTCGCTCGTAGCCTATAGCCTATTGTTATTGGAGAACGTAGTGGGACTCTCTCTTAATCTACCCTCAATACTGGCCTTTGCTAACCTGATTCTATCATCAGCTATCGTCATCATTGCTTTCTCCCTGCTGGTATACATCCTCACCCACAACCTGCGCAGCGCAGTGGCCCGCTCGTTCTGCGCCCTCATCGCCTTCGTCACCGTCGTCTACGTGGGCGACGTCGCTCTTCCTAGGATTGAGACTTTAGAGGCGGCCATTCCCTGGCTCCGCTTCCAATGGCTGGGCATCGCCTTTGTCCCGGCTGCTTACCTGCACTTCTCCGACGCCCTTCTCAGGACAACCAATCTCACCTCCCCCTGGCGTCGGAGGGCCGTCCGCGCCAGTTATCTGATAAGTGGCTTTCTGTTCGGTTTGGCCGCGTCCACTGATCTCCTGGTTCACGACGGCCAGCACCTGCCCCAGATCTCCCACTTGGCTGCCGGGCCCCTCTTCTGGGTATTCGCCCTCTACTTCCTGCTTACGGTGGGCTGGGGAGCTGTCAATATCCGACGCGCTCGCCAGCGTTGCCTCACCTCAACCTCCAGGCGGCGCATGACCTACCTGGCCATGGCCTTCGCTGCGCCAGGCCTGGGCGTCTTCCCCTATCTCGTGGCCGCCAGCCTGTCGCCATACTCAGCGACAGGGATTGTCCTACCTCTCTCCCTGGTCGGCAACATCGGCGTGTCCCTGATGATCGTGGTCATGGCCTACAGCGTGGCCTATTTTGGCGTCCTCACCCCCGACCGCGTGATCAAGCACAACCTCATCCACTACCTCCTCCGGGGGCCTTTCGTGGCCACCTGTGTCATTATCGCGATGCTGACCATCCCCAAGGTGGAGCGAATCTTTGGCCTGCCTCGCGACACGGTGCTCACCTCCACCGTCGTCGGCCTGATCGTCTTGCTGCAGATTGCCATAAACCTGACCAAACCCTTTATTGATCGCCTGATCTATCGCCAAGATCGCGAGGAGATCACCTGGATCCAGGAGTTAGACAAACGGTTGCTGACCACCACCGACTTGAAGCAGTTCCTGGAGAACGTGCTGACCGCTCTCTGCGAACTTCTCCGGGTGAAAAGGGGCTTCGTGACAGTGATGGCCGGCGGAGAGCCCCGCGTGGAAGCCTTTTGCGGCCCTTCGACAGCCCTTCGACAAGCTCAGGATGACAGCTCAGGACATGGCCCGCTTAGCTCGTCCCGGCCAGAGTTGAGCTCGGCCGATCTGCTGGCTCTGGCTCAATCATCCTCCAACAATGAGAGTTTGGATAACAGTGACTTCGTCGTTCGCAACGGCTATTGGCTCCTGCCCCTGCGGGCTGAATCTGGGGAATCCACCCTGGGTGTCTTGGGAGTGGACGCGCGCAGCTCTGAGCCAGACCTGACAGAGGAAGAGATGGAGGTCGTCCAACTCTTGGTGGCCCAGGCCGAGCTGGCCCTGGAGGATCGGCACCTCCAGCAGGGGGTCTTCGTTGCCCTGCGGCGGATCATCCCCCAGATCGAGCGCATCCAGCGCTGGCGGGGCACCGTCCGCTACCTCGGCTCACCAGGGCTGGAGACCATCGAAGAAGGGCCTCTCTACGGCCCCGATTTCCAGCAGTGGGTCCGGGATGCCCTCAGCCACTACTGGGGCGGGCCTAAGCTGACCGAGAGCCCCCTCCTCAATCTTAGAATCGTGAAGAGGGCCCTGGAGGAGAACGATGGCAATCCAGTTAGAGCCTTGCGCTCCGTCCTCGGCCGGGCCATCGAGGCCCTCAAGCCCGAGGGCAAGCGACAGATGACCACCGCGGAGTGGATACTGTACAACATCTTGGAGCTTAAGTTCATTCAGGGCTTGCGAGTGAGAGACATCGCCATGCGCCTGGCTATTAGCGAATCGGACCTCTATCGCAAGCAGCGAGTGGCCATCGAGGAAGTAGCCAAGACAATAGCCGATATGGAGCAGGGAGTAACCGAGCGTAAGGACGGAAACGAGAACCCCCAGTAGAGGAGGTGAGGCAAAGAGCAATTTGAGCAACTCTTACTGACAACGAATGGATTGGTATACCAGTCACTGAGTTTCGAAACAGGTTATCTTAAGGAGAAAGGCAAACCATGGATCGGGAATCAGAGTTGCGTAGCGATTTTCAGGAAACACCCTTAGGGGAGGATTATTGGCAGGCACTTTTACAAGCAGGAGAGAAGCCCGTAGGAGTCGTGCCGCCTGAGAAGGGAGAGGAAATCTGGCGTGGACTCGGTGTAGAGCCAGGTATGGATCAGGCCGGAGGGGAATCTCACGAGCAAATAAGCCCAGGAGAGCGGGATCCTCGCCCAGACAATGAGGCTGAGATTGACCGAGGTTGGCAACTGGCTCGAGAGTGCTTCGAGAGCACTGAAATCCTGGAGCTGGAGATCATGGCTTACAACCGTGGCGGCCTGTTGGTTCGGCTAAACGGACTACGAGGATTTGTACCGGCCTCCCAACTTATAGATTCACCAAACCATCTGGAATACGAAGAGAGAGACACTGAGCTGGCCCGCCGAGTGGGAAGTAACCTCTGCCTCAAGATCATTGACCTGGACAGGAGCCGCAACCGGCTCATCCTCTCGGAACGAGCGGCGATATCCAGCGAGGAGCGAGGAAACAGGCTACTGGCTGAACTATGCAAGGGCGAGATCAGGCTGGGCCGGGTCACCAACCTCTGCGCCTTCGGCGCTTTCGTAGACCTGGGAGGAGCAGAAGGGTTGATTCACATCTCGGAGATGTCATGGGGACGGGTGAGGCATCCGAGCGACGTCCTCGAGTGTGGATCCCAAGTGGAAGTCTATGTTCTCAACGTAGATCAAGAAGCGAAGAAGATCGGCCTCAGCCTGAAGAGGCTGCAACCAGATCCCTGGACCACAGTGGAGGAACGCTACCAGGTGGGTCAACTGGTGGAAGGCACCATCACCAACGTGGTCAGCTTCGGAGCCTTTACCCGCATTGAGGAAGGCTTGGAAGGACTGATCCATATCTCAGAATTGGCCGAGGGGAACTTCCTCCACCCCCGCAACGTGGTTAACGAAGGAGACGTGGTCACCGCTCTGATCTTGAACATTGACAGCGCTAAACACCGCCTGGGACTCAGCCTCCGACGGGCCACGAGGCCACAAGAAAAACCGCAACAAGAAGAGAAGAGCGGTGCACCCTCGGACGATTTCCATTTCGCCGAGCCTCTATCGGAAAACTGGGAAGACCCAATACCCGGTTTCTAGCTTCAGGCAATCAGCAGTCATGGCACGCAAGAAGATCAAGAAAGAGCCCTTCTGGGTACAACTGAGCGCTAACCTCAAACCTTTCCAGCGAGAGATTGCGGGGCTCCTGGTGCTGGCTCTGGCGGCGATCACCATTCTGGGCCTGCTCTCGGCCACCTCTGGTGTGCTGAGCAACTGGTGGATCAGGCAGTTGCGCCGCGTCTTCGGTTTGGGGGCTTACGTCGTGGCCGTGGGTCTGGTCGCTGCCGGCATAGCCCTGCTGCTCACCAACCTGGGACAAGGACTGAAAACGAATTGGAAGGCTATCTTCGGCCTAGAGGTTATATTCGTAGCCGGACTAGCCCTCGTTCACCTGCTGTCCATCAGTCAGGATCCCTGGCAGTTGGCGGAAAGCGGCGGAGGCGGTGGCTTCGTGGGTTTGGCCATCTCCAACCTGCTGATCAGTACCTTGGGATGGCCCATCGCCCTGCTTATCCTCCTGACTATGCTCGGCCTGGGGATAGCCATGACTTTTGATCTCTCCAAGATCAATATTCAGGGGATAACGGAGAAAGCCACAGCCTGGGCTCTCTCCCTCTACGAACGCCTCACTCCCTCCCCTGTGTCGGCCCCACCGCTGGCAGAAGAGCGCGAAGAGCCGCCAGCAGGGGTGATCATCAGCGAGCCGAAAACCCCCGTTAAGGCCGTCGAGACCGAGCCTGAGGTGAAGACTAAGAAAGCGCAGAAGCCCCCAGCCCCCAGGAGGCGAAAGGCCAGTCTGCCTCCTCTCGATCTCCTCGACCGCTTCTCATCTCAGCCCTTCAGCCAGGACGGGGCGCGCCGGCAGGGCAAGGTGATCGAGGAGACATTGGCCAGCTTTGGAGTGCCCGCCAGGGTGGTGGAGATCAGCCACGGGCCAGTAGTCACCCAGTTCGGTGTCGAGCCGGGATACATCAAGACCACAGGGCCAGATGGCAGCATCAGACAAAGAAAAATACGAGTGAGCAAGATCACCTCGCTGGCCAACGATCTGGCTCTGGCCCTGGCGGCCTCCCCCATTCGCATCGAGGCCCCTGTGCCTGGCCGCCCCATAGTCGGGATCGAGGTGCCCAACTCGGACATCTCACTGGTCTCTTTGCGAGGAGTGATGGAATCCAAAGAGTTTCGCCGTCTGGGTTCCAAGCTCAAGATCGCCTTGGGTGAAGGAGTAGCTGGTGCGTCGGTGGCAGCAGACTTGGCTACCATGCCTCACCTCCTCATCGCCGGGGCGACCGGCTCAGGCAAGTCCGTCTGTATCAACGCCATCACCACCTGCCTGGTCCTCAACAATCCCCCTGAGGATTTGCGCCTGCTAATGGTAGACCCCAAAAGGGTAGAGCTAAGCCGTTTCAACGCCCTCCCCCATCTCTTGAGTGTAGTGGAGCACGAAGCGCAGCGGGTCATCGGGATGCTCAGATGGCTTACCAAGGAGATGGACAGTCGCTACAAGAAGTTCGCCGAAGCGGGGTCGCGTCACCTGGAGGACTATAACCGCAAAGTGAAGCCCCGTCGCGAGCGACTGCCTTACATCGTGGTCATCATTGATGAGTTGGCCGACTTGATGCTGTTTGCGCCCGACGAAATCGAATGGCTGATATGCCGCATCGCCCAGATGGCCCGAGCCACAGGGATCCACCTGATCATCGCCACGCAGCGGCCCAGCGTAGACGTGGTGACGGGGCTGATCAAAGCTAACTTCCCATCCCGCATCAGCTTCGCCGTGACCTCTCAAGTGGATTCGCGCGTAATCCTCGATTCGGTCGGAGCTGAAAGCCTCCTGGGGTCGGGGGATATGCTCTACATGGCCTCGGACTCCAGCAAGCTGGTCAGGGTCCAGGGCTGTTTCGTGTCCGACGAGGAGATAAAGCGAGTGGTCGAATTCTGGCAGGCCAAAGCTGAGCCGGATCGGCCAGAGGCGCAGCCACCCTGGGAGGAGCTAATGATGGAGAAGGGCAAAGCAGATGAACTGCTGGGAGAGGCTATCGAGTTAGTGAAAAAACATCATCGTGCCTCGGCCTCCTTCCTACAGCGGAAGTTGCACATCGGCTACCCGCGAGCATCCCGTATCATAGATCAATTGGAGGAGCAGGGCATAATAGGCCCCCTCAAAGACGACAGGCGCTCCCGCGAGGTTCTCATCAGCACACCGGACGAGGTCTCGACCGAGGAGTTAGCGGAAGTAGATTAGAGTTTTGGAAGTTTGATGTTAGAAGTTGGAGGTTGGATATTGGATGTTGGACTCCAATCTCCAACTTCCAACCTCCAGAAAAAGGAGGAGACAAAGCGTGGCAAAGAAGGCCAGAAAGCCAAGGAAAGCCAAGAAAGATAAAGTCGAAGTCAAGGGTACAGTGACAGAAGCCCTGCCCAACGCCATGTTTCGAGTCGAGTTAGAGACCGGACACAAGGTTCTGGCCCACATCTCGGGCAAGATGAGGATGTACTACATCCGAATCCTACTGGGCGACAAGGTGCTGGTGGAACTATCACCCTATGATTTGACCCGTGGCCGCATCATTTATCGTTACAAAAAGTGAGAGGGAAATGATCTATGTCGGTACAAGTGGCTATAGCTACGCTGACTGGGTAGGCCCTTACTACCCGACAGACCTCCCCAAGCAGGAATGGCTCTCTTTCTATGCCCAGGAGTTCCAGACCAGCGAGCTCAACTTCACCTACTATCGAGTGCCCAGCCCCTGGACGTTAGAGCGGATAGCGCAGAAGACGCCTGGGGGTTTTCTTTTTGCAGTCAAGGCAAACCAGCAGATGACCCACGAACGGGAGGACAACGAGCAGGTCTTCACTGAGTTCTGTGCAGCGTTAAGCCCCCTCTTGGAGGCCGACAAATTCGGCTGCGTCCTGGCTCAATTCCCCTACTCCTTTCACAACAACGAGAAGAGCCGAGAGTATCTGCGCCTTTTCCGCCAGCGGATGGGTGAGCTGCCAGTGGTGGTGGAGTTCCGCAACGAGAAGTGGATCAGGCCCGAGATCTTCGACCTGCTGCGTGAGTTGAGCTTGGGTTTCTGCTGCGTGGACCAGCCGCGCCTCAAAGGACTGATCCCCCCCATCGCCGAGGCCACCGGGCCGGTGGCCTACGTGCGTTTTCATGGCCGCAACGCCGCCAAGTGGTGGCGCCACGACGAGGCCTGGGAGCGCTACGATTACACCTACACCGCCGAGGAACTTTCCGAGTGGGCGCCCAAGATCAAGAAGCTGGACGAGCAGGCCGAGTTGACCTTCGTCTTCGCCAACAACCACTGGCAGGGCCAGGCAGTGGACACCGCGCGGCAGCTTAAGATGTTGTTGGGGGGATGAGGTATTGGATATTGGATATTGGAAGGGATGCAAGGACGAAAGAGATGTAACTATGGCTACACAAGTTTCAGCTTACGCAGAACAAGTCGTCCGCGAAGTCGG
>CAZGKH010000098.1:0-11334 GCA_964525665.1 uncultured Anaerolineae bacterium
TGATCCGCAACACGACCTGGACCCTCACCCGCGATACGGCCAACGAGCTGGACTGGGGTGCGATAAACTTCTACGACGGCCAGGGCATGTTGGTCCGGGTGGACGGTGGTTTTAAGACACTGGAGGACATGGAGGGAGCCACAATCTGCACCACCACCGGCACCACCACGGAGATGAACCTGGCTGACCAGTTCCGCATGCGGGGCATCGAGTACACCCCCCTGCTCTTCGAGAGTACCCAGGACACGAACACGGCCTACGAAGAGGGGCGTTGCGACGGAGAGACTTCCGACAAGTCGCAGTTGGCCGTGCTCCGTTCGGCCATGGCCAATCCTGAAGAACACATCATCCTCGACGTCACCATGTCGAAGGAGCCCCTGGGGCCGCTGACCGCCCACGGTGACAATAAGTGGAATGACGTGGTGCGCTGGGTGGTCTGGGGGATGCAGGAGGCTGAGGAATCGGGCGTCAGCTCTGCGAACGTGGACCAGATGCTCGCCAGCGACAACCCGACCATCAAGCGCCTCCTGGGCGTTGAGGGCGAAGTGGGCGACTCGCTGGGCCTCCCCAATGACTTCATGGTCAAAGTCCTCAAGGCGGTGGGCAACTACGAGGAAGTGTACAACCGACACCTGGGGCCGGAGGGCATATACATTCCGCGCGGACCCAACGAATTGTGGACCAACGGCGGATTGATATACCCCATGGCCTGGCGGTAGAACAGATAGCCCCGATAGGGGTGAAATAGGTGCAGCCCGATATGTCCAGCAAGGCCGTGTCGGGCTGCATTCCCTTGAATCAGGGGGCAGGTATGAGCCGAGGCGCAGCGATAGTGGAACGCCGAACAGCGGTGCCGTTCTGGCGCGACGAGCGCGTGCTCAAAGTGCTGGCCCAGATCGCATTCGTGGTTCTGGTGCTCGCCATAGGCTGGTGGGCGCTCTCGAACTACAGAGAACGGGGGCTCAAGTTCAGTTTTAGCTTTCTGGACGAGGAGGCCAGTTTTGACCTGGCGGAGGGGATCGCGTTCAGCCCCACCGACTCGTATGCCCGCGCTTTTCTGGTCGGTGTGGTCAACACGGCCCGGGTCGCTGGCCTGGGCATCGTCTTTGCCACTCTCTTGGGCCTGGTGACCGGCGTTGCCCGCTTGTCCGACAACTGGCTCGTCAGCAAGATCGCCAGCGTCTACATCGAGATCGTCCGCAATACCCCATTGCTGGTACAACTCTTCTTTCTGTATTTCGCCGTCATCCTCAAGCTGCCCCAGCTCAAGATGAAGGATGAAATCACGGCCATCACCCTGCCCGGCCCCACCTACCTGAGCAACCGCGGTCTGGCCATGCCCTGGCCGCGTCCATTAGAGTCATTTGGCTCGTGGTGGCCCTTTCTCGTGGTGGCCCTCGTCGTGGCTGCGGCTCTGTTGATCCTGCGGGCTCGCGGTGCGCAGCGTACAGGACGCCCCAGTTTCAATCTGCTGTGGGTGGTCATCGCCTTCGTCACCATCCCTGTCATCGGCTGGCTCGTAGCGCCAGGGAACCCGCTGGTGCTCGACGTACCAGTTGTAGAGGGCCTGAGAGTCAGGGGCGGCACCGTTCTTTCGCCCGAATACGTGGCCTTGACGTTTGGTCTGGTGGTCTACACCGGCGCTTTCATCGCCGAGGTAGTGCGGGCCGGTATCCAGGCCGTGCCCAAGGGTCAGACCGAAGCGGCCAGGGCACAGGGGTTCACCAACGCGCAGATCCTGCGCCTGATCGTCCTGCCGCAGGCCCTGCGCGTGATCATCCCGCCGCTGATCAGTCAGTACCTTAACCTCACCAAGAACTCCAGCCTGGCTCTCGGCATCGGCTTCCTGGATCTATACGCCGTCTCCAGCACCATGCTGAACCAGTCGGGCCGCGTGGTCGAGGTTTTCCTGATGATTATGGCCAGTTATCTGACCATGAGCCTGACCATCTCATTGATCATGAACATCGTCAACCGGCGCATCCAGATCGTGGAGAGATGAGCATGGCTGTACAATCCGAGGTAATCAAGCCGCCTCGCACCGAAGTTGGCCTGCTGGGCTGGCTGAAAAAGAACCTGTTCAGCACGTGGTACAACGCGCTGCTCACCATCCTCTCGATGGCCTTTATCTACGTCGTGCTGCGTGGGATCATCACCTGGGTCGTGCGGGATGCGCGTTGGGAAGTGGTCACCACCAATTTCAAGGTCTTTATGATCGGTCGCTATCCCGTCGAGGAGGCCTGGCGCGTGTTGGTCAGCCTGGGCATCGTCGTGTTTCTAGCGATGCTCACCTGGGTATTTCGGAAGGCGGAGGGCAAAGCGCGGCGTTGGCTGGCGATCGGCTGGTTGCTGTCCTTTCCCCTGATCACCATCCTGCTGCGGGGATTCTCGCGAAAGAGCCCGTTCCTGCCCCTGGTGTCCGAGGACATGTGGAGCGGGGTGTTACTGACGCTGGTGTTGTCCATCGTCGGAATCGGGGCCTCGTTTCCCCTGGGCGTCGCGCTGGCCTTGGGCCGCCGCAGCGAGCTGCCGGCCATCAGGGTAATCTGCACGGTGTACATTGAGACCATCCGGGGTGTCCCGCTCATCAGTGTGCTCTTCATGAGCCAGTTGATGCTGCCGCTCTTTCTCCCCCCGGAGATCCGGCTCAGCACCGTCATGCGCGCACTTACTGGCATGACCCTGTTCAGCGCGGCTTACACCGCCGAGAACGTGCGCGGAGGACTGGCCGCCATTCCCATAGGCCAGTACGAAGCCGCCAGGGCGGTGGGGTTGAACGAGGTACTGGTGATGGGGTTGATCGTGTTGCCACAAGCACTCCGCGCCGTGATCCCGGCCATCGTCGGGCAGTTCATCAGCCTGTTCAAGGACACCACGCTGGTAGTCATCGTCGGCCTCCTGGACCTGTTGGGCATTGCCAAGGCTGTGACCGGTCAGAAAGAGTTCATCGGCCTGCACAAGGAAGTCTACGCCTTCGCTGCGGTCATATTCTTTATTTTTTGTTATACCATGTCCTACGCCAGCCGTCGCCTGGAGCAGGCACTGGGCGTGGGGGAGCGGTAGAATGGTAGATTGGGAAACTGGGAAACTGGTAGATTGGTAGACCGGTAGACTGGGAAGCCAACCAATTTACCAATCTACCAATTCACCAGTCTACCAGCAAGCCTGTGGTGGAGAGAACACATATGGTCAATGAAAAACTGCAACCTGGGGATGACATTATTATCTGCCGAGACGTACACAAGTGGTTTGGGGATTTCCACGTGCTGCGGGGGGTGAGCCTGACCATCAAGAGAGGCGAGGTGGTCGTCGTCTGCGGACCATCGGGGGGCGGCAAATCTACTTTTATCCGCACCATCAACCGCCTGGAGGAACACCAGCGGGGTGACATCATCGTGGACGGCATCGAACTGACCAGCGACCTGCGCAATATTCACGCCATTCGGCGCGAGATCGGGATGGTATTTCAGTCGTTCAACCTGTTTCCGCACCTGAAGGTCATTGACAACGTCACGCTGGCCCCCATCTGGGTGCGGAAGTGGCCGAAGGAGAAGGCGATGAAAGTGGCCATGGAGCTACTGGAGCGGGTGGGTATCCCGGAACAGGCCAACAAGTACCCCGGCCAGTTGTCCGGCGGGCAGCAGCAGCGGGTGGCCATCGCCCGCGCCCTGGCCATGCAGCCCAAGATCATGCTGTTCGACGAACCGACCTCCGCGCTGGACCCGGAGATGATCAAAGAGGTGCTCGACGTGATGGTCGAGCTGGCCCGCTCCGGGATGACCATGATCGTCGTCACCCACGAGATGGGGTTCGCCAAGGAGGTGGCGCACCGCATCATCTTCTTCGCAGATGGGAACATCGTCGAGCAAAACACGACGGAGGAATTCTTCAAAAATCCACGCGAGGAACGCACCAAGCTGTTCTTGAGCCAGATTTTGACCCACTAGGAAGTTTGTTGCGTGAGGAAGGGAGAGAGCCTTCCAGTCGGCCCCGCTTACCTATATTCCGTTGGATAAGAAGGTGATGCACGGGCAAGAGAAGAGTTATGGTAGGACTCTGAGCCTACGCGCTTTGAATGCTTTGAAAAAAAGGAGGAGCAAAATGTTTGGGAATAAGAAGTTGATGGGCCTTGTGAGCCTCTTGGTGATCGCCATCACCATCCTGTCAGCTTGCGCACCGGCACCTACGCCGGAGGTCATTGAGAAGGAAGTCGTAGTCGAGAAGCCCGTCGTTGAGACCGTGATCGTCGAGAAGGAAGTCGTGGTCGAGAAGCCGGTGGTCGAGACCGTGGTCGTGGAGAAGGAGGTGGTGATCACCCCGACACCTGAGCCAATCCCAACCAAGCCGCAGCCGGGCGGCACGTTGAACATGTCCCTTGGTGAGGAGTTCGTCAGTTTTGACCCCTTCTTAGATATCACCAACTCGGAATTCAAAACCATGGTCTTCGAGGCTCCCCTGCGCATTAGTGATGAGGGCCAGTTCGAACCGTGGCTGGCCGAGTCGTTCGAGCTGAGCGAGGATGGCTTGTCGATCACGCTGCACCTGCGCAAGGGTGTCAAGTTCCATAACGGCCGCGAAATGACCGCCGACGACGTAGTTTGGTCCGTCGAACGCGCGAGTAACCAAGATCTGGGCCATCACCTCGGCGATCGTTTCACGACGTGCACCGGCGCGACCAAGATCGACGATTACACCGTCGAAGTCACCTATAGCCAGGTCACGCACCCCGCTCTTGATGGCCTCGCTCGCCTCTATATCTTCCCGCAAGAGGCCGCCGATGACATCGCGATCACACCGGTCGGCACGGGCCCCTTCAAGTTGGAGGAATGGGTTCCGGGCGACCATCTCACGCTGGTCAGGTTCGAGGGCTATTGGCAAGAGGGCTTGCCCTATTTGGACAAGCTTGTGATCAAGCCCATTCCCGACGACCAGGCCCGTATGGTCAACCTACTGGCCGGGAGCGTCGATTTCCTGATGCGCGTTCCATTGGCAGACATCGAGTTGCTCGAACGGCAGGCGGATATCACCATTATCCGTCAAGAGCCTGGCTTTTCGTTCGATGCGTTCATCTTCAACGTCACCAGGCCGCCATTCGACGACACCCTGGTACGACAGGCGATGAACTATGCCGTGGACCGGGAAAAAATGCGAGAGCTCGTCTATCATGGCCAAGGGGTTATGACGACACTTCCCTGGGCGCCTACGTCGTGGGCCTATCCAGAGGATCTCGCCGACTTTTACACCTTTGACCTGGATAAGGCCAAGGAATTGCTGGCCGAGGCCGGCTATCCGGACGGCTTTAAGACAGAGATGACCATCAGAGGCACCGGCGGGGTGGCCCTGGATGCGGCTCAAGTATATCAAGAGGACCTGGCCAAGATCGGCGTCGAGATGGAAGTCGTACCCACCGAGTTGCCCCAGTACTGGCCGATACTCTTTGACAGCGATTTTGCTGTCGTCTCCCACGCTACTGGCGAGGCAACCGTAGATCCCAGCGGCGTGTTCGTAGGCGCCGCCTGTTGCCGGCCGTTCCGCAACTTCTTCAAGATCACGGAGAACGAGACCTGGTTCCCCAAGTACAAGGACATAATCGACGAGTCCAGCATTGAGGTGGACCAAGAGAAGCGCAAGGAACTGTACCGAGATGCGATGACCATCCTAGTGGAGCAAGGGTGGACGATCCCCATAGGGTGGAGGCAGCAGGTCTTTGCTCTGAAAGACTTTGTCAAGGGCTTCCGCACCGATATGGACGGGAACATCTGGCTGACCGAGGCATGGCTGGCCAAGTGATGCCCTGGGAGTGGTCCCCAGAGCGCCAACGCGAGGTCATCTGGCTGGCAGCCACCCTTCAGATGCTGTAGCTGAAGCAGCCAGCCATTCCAGGCAAACCCGCCGCCGACTGGTGAGCAAGGCCCTGGGCCTTGCTCACCAGTCTTCGTTGTTGGTCTCCTTGATACCTGTCATCGCACCGTGCTGTACCAGCAGGTACAGTGTTCGCGCGGCCTTCTATCAGACAAGGGAGTGGAGCAGAGTTGGGCAAATATGCGCTCAGGCGGCTCTCACAAATGATTCCGGTGTTGTTGATCGTATCCATTGCTGTCTTCTCTATCATCCACTTCATACCTGGCGACCCGGCGAAGATCATAGCCGGGCCAAACGCCACGCCCGAGCAACTGGAGTCGCTAAGTCGACGGTTAGGGCTCGATCAACCAGTCTGGGTCCAGTATCTGATCTGGCTACGCAATGTGTTCACCGGCAACATGGGTAGCTCTTTCATCAATAACTTTCCTGTAAGCAAGATGATCGCGTTGCGGGTGCCGGCCACCGTCGAGCTGGCCATCGCTGGCTTTATCGTTGCGCTGTTGATTTCCTTCCCCTTGGGTATCATTGCTGCCGTTCGACAGGGGAGCATCGTCGACTTTGCCAGTACGCTGTTCTCGGCGTTGTCCTTTGCAATACCAGGGTTTTGGCTGGCGATCATGTTGATGCTGCTGTTTAGTCTGCAGTTCAAACTGTTACCGCCGTCAGGACGACCCGACTTCAGCGAACAGCCGGTGGAGCATCTCAAGTCGCTGGTGATGCCAGCGCTGACGCTGGGGATTGGGATAGCAGCCAAGCTGACGCGGTATCTGCGCTCCTCAATGTTAGAAGTGCTGGATCAAGACTATGTTCGGACGGCACGGGCCAAAGGTCTGCTTGAGCGGGTGGTGATCTATAGGCATGCGCTGCGCAATGCGCTGATACCGGTGATAACCGCGCTGGGATTGCAGGCTGGCGACCTCCTTAGTGGGGCGATTATCGTAGAGTCGATCTTCGCCTGGCCCGGCGTGGGTCGGACCACGGTACAGGCCATCAGTTGGCGAGACTATTCGCTGTTGCAGGCCGATGTGCTGTATATTGTGGTCGCCTTTTTGATTATCAACCTACTGGCGGATCTGGCCTATGCCTTTGTCGATCCGCGGATTCGATACGAATAGTGCCTGCGATGCGAGGATGAGCCTGTGTCGACCAAGAAACTGAAGATAGAAGAGAGTGAGGCGGTTGAGGCAACATCCCCTGGGCCATCCGAAAGTCTTACGTCTCTGGCTGTTCGTGCCATGCTCCGCCACCACTCAGGGATGGTGGGCCTCGCCATCACATTGTTTCTTACGGTAGGAGCGTTGCTGTCACCGATACTGGCGCCTTATGATGAACTGGAGATGCATCCCTCTGATCGCTTCCACTCGCCATCGGCCACCTACCTCTTCGGTGCAGACGAGTTTGGTCGCGATATTTTGAGTCGTATTCTCATAGGATCTCGCATCTCATTCAGCGTGGGTCTGGTTTCCATCAGCATGGCCTCCGTCGTCGGGGTGACGGTGGGATTGGTGGCTGGGTGGTACACAGGCGGCTGGTTCGATACGGTAAGCATGCGGTTGTTTGATGCGTTGTTGGCGTTTCCGGCGATACTGCTTGCCATCGTGATCATGGCGGTTCTGGGACCCAGCGCTTTTAACGCCATGCTCGCGGTGGCGATCGTCAACATTCCGGCCTTTGCCCGCTTGACCCGGGGCAACGTTCTGGGCGAAAAAGGCAAGGACTATGTGGAAGTGGCCCGAGCCATAGGCGCCAAGCCGGCGCGAATCATGTGCCATACCATCCTGCCCAATGTGATGCCTACGATTCTGGTCCAGATCACCGTTTCCTTTGCCGCGGCGGTTCTACTGGAAGCAGCCCTGAGCTTTCTGGGCCTGGGTACGCCGTTGCCGGCGCCCTCTTGGGGCTCGATGTTGAGTATCGGGAGAGGATACCTTCTACTGGCGCCGTGGTACTCCATTTTCCCTGGGTTGGCCATAACGCTTCTGGTGATGGGGGTTTACTTGTTGGGAGATGGGCTGCGCGACGTGTTGGACCCACGTCGCCAGAAGGTGATCTAAACCCATCCCTGTGGATGTCTTTTCAATCTATTCAGGTATTGCGCTTGCGGCTGCAGATTGGCGGACGTTCGATGATACAGCCGCTCTCATAATTCACGAAAGGTGGAGGGCACAGATGATGAAGAAGATGAGCAAATGGGAAAGAGTCGAAGCAGCACTGCGCGGGGAGGAGGTTGATCGGATACCGATCGCTTTGTGGAAGCACTACCATTTGCAGGACCGAGCGCCCGGCCAACTGGCCGAGGTCACCCTGGCCTTGCATCGGCAGTTCGACACGGACCTGATCAAGCTGACGCCGAGTGGGCTCTATCCTATTCAGGACTGGGGGGCTACGATCCGTTTCGGTACAGATGACGACTTTTTGCCTCTAGCGGTGCAACCGGTGGTGGCTTCGGCTGACGAGTGGGAAACGCTGCCTAGACTGGACGTCACCAAAGGGGCTTTGAGGCGGGAATTGGAGATGATTCACCATGTGGCGGCCGGTCTGGATGGAACTGCGCCGTTTATAATGACCATCTTTAGTCCCCTGACCATAGCCTACAAGTTATGCGGGGACAGGGTCTCCGGAGAGCGGGTCATCGAAGATCTGCGTCAGTCGCCGCGCCAACTGCATGCTGGCCTGGTGATTATCCGCAATGTATTACGGGACTACGCTGCTGCTTGCCTAGAAGCGGGAGCCTCGGGTTTCTTTCTTGCTACCCAGATGGCCAATTACAAAGCGCTGACCCGCGAAGAATATGAGGAATTTGGTGTAGCTTACGATCTCCCAGTTCTGGAGTCGTTGGTCGGCAAGTCACGGGTAACGATGCTGCATATGTGCGAGCCACGACTGACGATGCCGCGCGTGTGCAAGCAGAATCTGATGTTCGATCTGGTGGCTGATTATCCCGTAGATGTGATCAACTGGGCGGGCCGGGCCAGCGGGCCGAGCCTGGCCGAAGCACGCCAGATGACCAAGAAGGCGCTGGCCGGCGGGCTATCGTTGGAGACGCTGCTCAATGGGACAGAAGAAGACGTCCTGGCGGAGGCACGCGATGCCATCGCACAGGCCGGGCGGACGGGGTTTATCCTGGCGCCGGCCTGCGTGATCAAAGGGGCCAGCCCCGATGCCAATCTAGCGGCAGCGCGCCGAGCGGTCGAGGAGACAGCTAGGCCATAGATTGTCTGCCGCTGCAGGTGTGACTCTCCCCCACGCTCACCGAGCCCGATACCGCGTTGCCCATACCTCTTGGGGTGCGCCGTGGTTTCAGTGATCACCATGCGGCTCTCGGAATTACGCTTGGTGTGAATGATTTCTGAGGATGCCGTCGGCCATGCTCCAGGAGAAGTCCGGGACGTGCCTTCGGCACATCTCGCGTATGGCCGGTCTTGGGCCCCAAAACGCCAGAGGAAAGGTTATTGCATGTTTGCCCCTAGACATTCTCTCAAAGACAGCCACTTGCATGAGCATACCCACCAAAATGACGGTCATACCCATACTCACGGTGCCATAGATCCGTCCATTCTTACAACACAACGAGGTATTTGGGCTATCAAATGGTCATTTCTTGGATTATTTGCAACTGCCTTGCTTCAAGTTGTCATTGTCCTGCTTTCGGGAAGTGTGGCGCTTCTTGCTGACACAATTCACAACTTCGGTGACGCTGCCACTGCCATCCCGCTGTGGATTGCTTTCAGGCTCGCGCGACGGAAACCCAGCAAGCAGTTCACTTATGGCTATGGTCGTGTTGAAGATCTGGCAGGTGTGACAATCGTACTCACCATCTTGTTCAGTGCCATCGTCGCTGGCTACCAATCCATTGTTCGCCTCTTTCACCCACAGACGGTAGACTATCTCTGGGCAGTGATCGCCGCATCGGTGATTGGCTTTCTGGGCAACGAGGCTGTGGCAACCTTTCGCATCAAGGTTGGCAAAGAGATCGGCAGCGCCGCCCTCATCGCCGATGGCTATCACGCCCGTGTAGACGGCTTGACCAGTCTGGCCGTACTTGTCGGTGCGGTGGGAGTCTGGCTGGGATATCCCTTGGCAGACCCTATCGTAGGTCTTCTTATTACTGCTGCCATCGTCGGCATCGTATGGGAATCTGGCAAGGCCGTTTTCACCCGCTTACTCGACGGGGTAGACTCAGAGGTAATTGATGAGATCAAACACGCGGTGAATCACACCCAAGGGGTCTACGATGTCACTGAAGTGCGGGTAAGATGGTTAGGCCATCGGCTTCATGCCGAGGTAAATATAGCCGTGAGTCCAGAACTCTCTGTTGAAAGAGGGCACGAGATCGCCATGGGGGTCCGACACCAGCTTTTGCATCATTTGCGCTATCTTTCCAATGCCACAATCCATATTGATCCTGTGAACGCTTCAGGCGAGGAGCATCATCGCATCGTTAAGCATGTCCACGGCGATTTGCCTGCGCATTCACACTAAAGGTGCGGCAGATACTGATGGGACCGGCCTCGCTTGTTCATGGGGCGTCTAGGAAATGGAACAGGTGCCTCATAGAGGGACGCCTAAGCATTGGTAAGAAGCGCAGCACGAGATCACTGCGCAATGCCTCAAGTGAGGAGGGCAACTCGATGAAGATAGCCAACAATCTTTTGGAATTGATCGGCTCTACGCCAATGGTGCGACTCAACAAAGTGGTGGATGACTGCGAAGCAACCATTCTGGTGAAGCTGGAATACTATAATCCCAGCGGCAGCGTCAAGGACAGGATCGCCCTACACATGCTTGAGGAAGCCGAGAGACGGGGGGAGCTAGAGCCTGGTTGCATGATCGTGGAGCCTACCAGCGGCAACACTGGGATGGCTCTGTCCTTTGTCTGTGCCGTGAAAGGGTACAAAATGATCGTCGTCATGCCCGAAGCCATGAGCATCGAGAGGAAACAGATCATGAAAGCCTTCGGTGCAGAGGTAGTGCTGACCCCGTGCAAGGGCGGTGGCAAGCTGGGGTCATTCACCAAAGAAGACGTGGAAGCGACGGTGGAGAAGGCCAAGGAGATAGCCAGGGAACGCGGGTGCTTCCTTCCCAACCAGTTCGAGAATCTGGACAATCCGAAGACACATCGGGATACCACAGGTAGGGAGATTCTGGAGCAGACCGATGGGCAGATGGACGCCTTCGTTGTCGGTGTAGGAACTGGCGGCACTGCAACTGGTGTAGCCCAGGTCCTAAAGGAGTATAACGATGGAGTATGGGTGGCATACGTAGAGCCCGCTACATCCGCTGTGCTTTCTGGGGAGAAACCCGGTTGTCACAGAATTCAGGGCATTGGCGAGGGCTTCATACCTGAGGTGGTTGACATGAGCTATTGCGATGAGGTGATCACCGTTGACGACGAGGCGGCCATCGAAATGGCCAAACGGTTGGCTCGAGAGGAGGGGATACTAGGCGGGATCTCTTCAGGGGCGAACGTGG
>CAZGKH010000099.1:0-11110 GCA_964525665.1 uncultured Anaerolineae bacterium
TCCTCTCGAAGGCCCCATTTATCTTGTATTCCGCACTTCTCTATCAGGGTTAGTTTGTGGTAAATAATTGTGGTAAATAATGATGATGAGAGCGTGCCTCGGCTGGAGGAGGGGTACAATCCCCAGGGCAAGTGGGTCAAACAACTCAAGCATATTGGGCCAGTCACCATGCAGGATCAAGACCGGCAAACCCTGCGCCGCTTATTATGATGAGGGGCGGAAATGGGAAGAAAGCTCCTATGGCGGACTATTTGTTCTAGATTTGCTGATCTTGAGGAGGCCTTTGCAATGAAGAAAACCATGAAAGCCCTTATGAAGAAGCACGCCAAACCTGGCTTATGGCTGGAGGAAGTGCCGGTCCCCGAATTTGGCATCAACGATGTGCTGATTCGGGTTCATAAGACGGCCATTTGCGGCACCGATGTGCATATTTGGAATTGGAACGCCTGGGCGCAGAAGACCATCCCTGTTCCGATGGTCGTCGGGCACGAGTTTGTCGGGACGGTGGTCGCTATGGGCAGCAACGTGCACGACTTCGAGATCGGGGACATCGTCTCTGGAGAAGGGCACATCGTTTGCGGAAGGTGCCGCAACTGCCTGGCCGGTCGCCGCCATCTCTGCAAAGACACCAAAGGAGTGGGAGTGAACCGCCAGGGCGCTTTCGCCGAATACCTTTGCATCCCAGTCACCAATGTCTGGTACGCTGATCCCAACATTCCAATGGATATCCTGGCCATCTTCGATCCCTTTGGGAACGCCACTCATACTGCCCTAGCCTTCAGAGTCTTGGGGGAAGATGTGCTGATCACCGGCGCCGGGCCCATTGGGATCATGGCTACAGCCATTGTCAAACATGCTGGCGCGCGTTATGTTGTCACCACGGACATGATCCCTTACCGTCTCGAACTGGCCAAGAAAATGGGAGCCACGGTGGCCCTCAACATCAAAGAGAAAAGCATTGCCCAGGTTCAGAGTGAACTGGGAATGAAAGAGGGTTTTGACGTTGGCCTGGAGATGTCGGGCAGCGGGGAAGCCTTCCGCGATATGCTGGCCAACATGTGTCATGGGGCGAAGATCGCTTTGCTGGGCATCCCTTCTGAGGAACTGGCCATAGACTGGAACACCGTGATCTTCAACATGCTCACCATCAAGGGCATCTATGGCCGTGAAATGTATGAAACCTGGTACTTGATGCAGTCCATGCTTCAGACGGGTCTTGATATCAGCCCAGTCATCACGCACAAGTATCACTTCACAGAGTTTGAAGAGGCGTTTGAAGTGATGAGATCGGGAAACTCGGGGAAAGTGATCTTGGACTGGGTTGATTGATGGGGTTAGGCGACCGCCCTCGGCGCGGAAAAGGTCTGGGTCGGCTCAGGCCAGCGGTTTTATGAAGCCATCGGATTCCAGAAGAAATACGTCAGCTATACCTGGACGAGGCAGTTCTAGCTGCGCAGCTACACAACACGAGAAAACACGATCGGAGCCTTCAATGCCTGTAGACAGTTTCAAATATCTGCCCCGCATCCTTGCGGCGTACTATCAGATGCCATCTACAATGCTACGCCAACCAGAACTCCCCATCCCCTGGACGCCACTGCCGCGCCCCCTGGCCGACTGCAAGTTCGGATTGGCAACGTCGGGCGGGCTGTACCACCGGGGTGCCGAGCCGCCGTTTGACCTGGAGCGGGAGAAGCAGGAGCCCACCTGGGGCGATCCCACCTACCGCACCCTTCCCAGCGACATCCGACAGGCGGAAGTGGGTGCCAGCCACCTGCACATCAATACGCGGGACGTGCTGGAGGACTTCAACATCCTGCTGCCCATCCATCGTTTCCAGGAGCTGGTCGCCGAGGGCGGAAAACCTCGCGAACGCATAGGCAGCCTGGCGAAACATGCCTACTCCTTCATGGGTTATCAGGGCTTCCCATCGGATACCACCGCCTGGCAGCAGACCTACGGCCCCCAGGTGGCAGAGAAGCTCAAAGCCGAGGAGGTGGACTGCGTGTTGCTCACCCCTGCCTGACCGGACTGCGCCGCCAACGTGCCCGTGTTGGCACGGACGCTAGAGGCCGCCGGCCTTTCCACCATCCTGGTGACCAACATGCCCTTCTGGGCAGAGAAGGTCGGTGTGCCGCGCACCCTGGCCGTCGAGTTTCCCTTTGGACACACGCTGGGCCAGCCCCACGACGTGGCTCAGCAAGCGCGGGTGATCGGCCAGGCATTGGAGGTACTGGAGACGACAGAGGCCCCCGGTGCCATAGTTCACTCCCCGGAGACGTGGCCGGCGCCCCAGAAAGAGGCGGCGAAGGATTGGCAACCGGCGGAGCCATCGCCTGTCATTCATGTAATGGCCCCCCACTTCCGCGAGATGATGCGGCAACGACGGCAACGTAAAGCGTGAAGTGCAGGGGCTAACAAGTCGCCGGTAAGGGCTCAGCCGAACGGTGACTGCCAGGAGGCCACGTAGCAGGCAACCAATGCTTCAGACGAGGCAACAGATGAAAGAGAGAATTCTGGAACTAGTCAAATATCGAGAATTGGTTAGAAACCTGGTGATCCGGGACGTGAAGCTGCGGTATCGCAACTCCGTCCTGGGCTTTGCCTGGTCTTTGGGCAACCCCTTACTGATGATGGCCGTCTACACTGTCCTCTTCACCATTCTGATGCCCAACAATGTCATTGACAAATACCCGATTTTCATATTGTGTGCCCTTCTGCCCTGGAACTATTTCAATACGGCCATCATGGGCTCCATTGATAGCATCGTCGGCAACGCCCATCTGATCAAGAAGGTGTACTTTCCACGGGAGGTGCTGCCGCTCTCGATAGTGCTGGCCAATCTGGTCAACTTTCTGCTGGCCTTGATCGTCCTCTTCGCCATGCTGTTCGTCTTCAGGGTGCAGCTCACCCCGTGGGCGTTGTACTTGCCGCTGATCATCTTCATTCAAACGATTTTTACCCTGGGCCTGGCCCTGATCTTCGCTACCCTGAACGTTTTCTATCGCGACACGAAGATCATCATGGAGGTGGGGATGCTGGCCTGGTTCTTTCTGACCCCCGTCTTCTATCGTATCGAAGACCTGGTTCCTCAGTATGCCCGACTGATGTACTGGGTCAATCCCATGGCCTCTTTCATCTCCTGGTATCGGATCATTATCTATCACGGAACGTCAATGGAGCCGGGTTTCATTCTTCGCACTCTCGTCACCTCGGTAGTTGCTCTGGTAGTGGGCTACTTCGTCTTCACTCGCTATAGCGCGGTCTTCGGCGAGGAGGTGTGATGGCAACGGCCATCAAGTTCGAGAAGGTCTCCAAGAGGTTCATCCTCCACCACGCCAGGCCGCGGTCTTTTCAGGAGTTGGTGATCGGGGCCCTTCGGCCGTTAGCGAAGCGGCGCTCAGGACAAACCCTGAGGCGCGGCAGTTCGCAGGAGGAGCTCTGGGCGCTGCACGACGTCAGCTTCGAAGTGGAGCGTGGGGAAATGCTGGGCATCATCGGGCCCAACGGCTCTGGGAAGAGCACCATCCTCAAGCTGATCACGGGCATCCTGGAGCCTACTTCGGGCAGGATAACCGTTGATGGCCCTGTACTTGGCGTACAGGACAAGTGCAAGGTGTCGGCGCTGATCGAGTTGGGTGCTGGCTTCCATCCCGATCTCACCGGGCGGGAGAATGTCTATCTCAATGGCTCCATCCTGGGCCTGAGCCAGGAGGAAATGGACGCCAAGTTCAAGGCGATAGTGGAATTCGCCGAACTAGAGCGCTTCATCAATGTGCCCTTGAAACATTACTCGTCGGGGATGTACATGCGATTGGGGTTCGCCATCGCCATCAACGTCGAGCCGGACATCTTGCTGATTGACGAGGTGCTGTCCGTTGGCGACGAGTCCTTTCAGAAAAAGTGCCTGGCCAAGATCGAGGAGCTCAAGAATCAGGGCAAGACGATGGTTTTGGTCTCCCACTCCCTGGAGACGGTGAGGAAATTGTGTGACAAGGCCATTTGGCTTGAGCCTTGCCCTGAGCCCGGTCGAAGTGAGGGGGGCATCAGATCGGTGGGTAGTCCCGACAAGGTGATCTATGATTATTTGGATGATCTGCGCCGCAAGGAAGGGGTGGCCCTGGACGAAAAGCACCGCCACCTGAGGTACGAACTGGAGGAACAGCAGCTTGAAAACCGATGGGGCAGTGGCGAGGTCGAGATCCATGACGTGCAGCTCTTGGGCGGAGATGGGGAGGAACGGCACGTTTACCAAACTGGCGATACAATGACAATTAGGCTATACTATACGGTGGAAGAGTCTGCAAACGATCTGACCTTTGGAGTGGGCATTCACCGCAGCGATGGACTGCACATCCATGGAACCAACACCTCTGCCGAGAAAGTCCGCTATGACGCCAGGGAGGGAAAAGGGGTAGTCGAGCTGGAGTATAGCGAACTGCCCTTGTCCACGGGCATCTATGCGGTCAGCGTCGGGGTCTGGCCAGGCGACAAGTGGCGGCTTCCCTACGATATGCACAGCCAAATGTACCAGTTTTCCGTGTGGGGGTCAGAAGGAGAGGGCTTGGTCGCGCTGCCCCATCATTGGCTTGGTGGCCGCCCCCTGGATAGCTCAGTGGATGAAGCCTTAGCGGAATCCCGCGTGAGCTGGGAGAGATTGCCCACTCACGTCCTGATGGGGGAGAATGATGCCGACTGCCTGGCCGAGGGGTGGCACGAGGTTGAAGGCGTTCTCCCGAAAGTGCGCTGGACGGGGAAAAGGGCCTCGTTGCTCCTGATGCCTGATGGGTCTTCCAGTCGGCTCTCCATGACAGTCTGGTGTCCCCAGCCAGCCCTCATACCCCAATCGGGCAGGGTCTACGTTGATAGCAGAGTGGTGGGCAAGTTTGATTTGACCGACGCCGAACCTCGCACTTTCTCTTTTCGCCTGCCCCAACCAGATACAAGCAGGGCCATCAAAGTGACCATCGAGGTGAAGCAAACCCTGGTACCCGCCGAAGCGAGCTTGGGCGAGGATCGTCGCGAGTTGGGCGTTGCGGTGCAGGAGATTTGGACCGATTAGAGAGATGAACAAACTCGAACTGCCTTTCGATCAGTATCAGAGATACAAGATGGTGGAGGATCTGGTGGGGTTGATCCGAGATGGCCGCCGATTGAGGATTCTGGACGTCGGAGGGCATCCCGGGCTGATCGCGGACTTCTTGCCGGAGGACGAGACGTTCATCCTGGACATGCAGCCTTTTGAGGGACTGAACTGCACTCAGGGTGATGGGGCCGGTCTGCCGTTTGAGGATGACAGATTCGATTTGGTGGTTAGCGTAGATACCCTGGAGCACATCCCGCCTGACCGGAGATTGCGGTTTCTGCAGGAACAGCTTCGGGCCAGCAAGGACTATGTCTTACTGGCCGCGCCTTTTGAGGACGAAAGCATCTCCCTCGCCGAGCAAATCGTCAACGAGTTCTTCATCAAGAAAGTCGGCCACCCTAACCATTCCCTGGAAGAGCATTTTGCCAACGGGCTTCCCAGCCTCGATGAAACCCTCTCTTTCTTCGACCAGAGCGGCGTGCAACACCTGGAAATACCCAATGGTTACCTGTACAATTGGCTGGTGATGATGATCTCGACGGTGCAAGCCCTGCTGAACTCCGAGAAACTGGTCGCCATGATCAACGCCTTCTACAGCCAAAATCTCTACGACGGTGATAACCGACAGCCTTGTTATCGGACGGTGATATTGGCCAGCAAGCAGCATAGCTTAGACAGGGATTTCATCATCGGCAGATACGAAAAAGTCGAGGGCGATGATCAAGTAGATACCAAGCTAAAATTGGCCAGCCTGCTGTTAGACTCGGAGCTGGTAGAGCCGCGGATAGCCGCTCTAAAGGACGAGCTGGAGGATCGGACGGAGTGGGCGCTTCAGCTTAGGGATGAGCTGAAGAGGAAGGATGCCTATATCAACAAGCTGCAGCGCGAGTTTGAGGAACGGACGGAGTGGGCTCTCAGCCTGCGGGAGGCAGTTGAGGATAGGGATCGCCGGATAGTTGAGTTGCACGATGAGTTTGAGGAACGGACGGAGTGGGCGAAAAACCTGGCGGATGAGCGCAAGGAGCGGACGGAGTGGGCTCTCAAGCTTCAACAAGAGGCAGACGAGAAAGGGCAACGGATAGTTGAGTTGCAGGACGAATTGGAGGATCAAACGACCTGGGCCCTGGGGCTGCAAGATCAGCTAAAGGAGCGCACAGAGTGGGCGCTTAAGCTGAAGGACGACTTTGAGAAAAGTGAAGTAAATCTTGAGAAGCTGCAAGAGGAGTTTGAGGAGCGGACGAAGTGGGCGCTGCGGCTTCAGAGTGAAGCAGCGAAGAAAGATCGGCGGATACTGAGCTTGCGAGATGAGCTAGAGGTGCAAACCCAGTGGGCCCTGCAACTCCTGGAAGAGCTGGAGCAAAAAGACCAACATCTCAGGCAGTTACAGAATGAGTTCGAAGAGCGCACGCAGTGGGCGCTTCAACTGGATGAAGAGTTGACCAGGATAAGACAGAGTTTGGTTTACAGGCTGCTTATGAGAGGCAGGTAAACCGGGCGTGAGGAGTGATGTGTGATAGGATCATCACGCATCACGTTTTGAAGTTTTACAGCCAGAAGGGAGATTCTGCGATTTGCGAATTCGTGGTTTTCTGCGAGACATGCTCCTAGTTCTCGCCTTTCCACTGTTTGTTATACTTGCCATACCCCTTGTTCTCGGCATCGTGGTTTCCCTCTTCGTCGCTGATATTGTGGGCTACCTAACACGAGACACGAAACGCGAAACACGAAGCGCGAAGTTCGGCAAGCCCGACACCAGCAAGGCCAGTATCATCATCCCCAACTGGAACGGCAGGGATCTGTTGGAGCAATGTCTGCCCTCTGTCGTAGAGGCGGTGAGGAGTGATAATGCAGGCCATGAGATAATCGTGGTGGACAATCACAGCTCCGACGATAGTGTGCCATTTCTCAAGGCCAACTATCCTGGGATAAAAGTGCTGGGGCTCGACAGCAATAGGGGATTCGCTGGCGGTTGCAACGCCGGTGTGGCAGAAAGTCAAAACGATATCATCACTTTCCTCAATAACGATATGATCGTTGACCGGGGTTTCCTGCGGCCTTTGCTCGACGGTTTTGCTGATGAGACCGTCTTCGCCGTAAGCTCGCAGATCTATTTTTGGGATGCTGAAAAGCGGCGGGAGGAAACCGGTCAAACGCGGGGCTTCTTGAAGCTGGGCTTTCTGCAGGTCGTCCACGATGAGCCGCACGTTCGTCCTGGACGAAGTACAGGGGGAGACTCTGAGCGGCTGCGACCAGTGCTCTACGCCGGTGGGGGATCGTCGGCCTTCGACAAGAGCAAATTCCTCGCCCTGGGTGGCTTTGATGAGCTTTTTCAGCCTTTCTACTGGGAGGACACCGACGTTTCCTACCGAGCCTGGAAAAGGGGATGGAAGGTCTTATTCGAGCCGCGCAGCGTTGTGCATCACAAACATCGGGGCACCATCGGCAAGACCTACAATGCAGATTTCACTCATAAGGCGGTCAACAGAAACCATTTTCTCTTCTTATGGAAAAACATCACCGATCCCAGCCTGCTTCTCCTCCACCCCTTCGTTCTCCTGGGCAGGCTGATGTGGAATTACATGCTCGACAACTCCACCTATCTCGCTGCTTTTGGCAGTGCCATAGGCCAATTGGGGAAGATCTGGAAGCGGAGAGCAAGAGAGAAACGTTCGGGTAGGCTAAGCGATCGAGAAGTATTAACGGTATCATCAGACCTATTCCAATACAAAGAAAGATTCCAATCTCCAATCTCCAATCTCCAACCTCCAGCCTCCAACCTCCAATCTCCAGCCTCCAAAAACATCCTGTTCATCTGTCCCTACATCCCCTGCGTTGGCGTCCATGCCGGGGCGGGCAGGATGTACACCATGATCAAGTTGCTGGCCCAACGGCACCAGGTGAGCGTGGTCACTTTCGTTGATAAGGAGAGTGAGCTCCAGTATGTTCCAGATTTGGAGAGATACTGCCAGGAGGTTGTAGTCATCCACCGAAAGCCGCCTTATCGTAGGCGCAATCCGTGGGTGCTGGAGCCTTTCGTGGTAAGTGAGTTCAATTCCGCCCCAATGAGGGCCGAGATCCGCAGATTGCTCTCGGAGAAGGACTTCGACGTCGTGCAGATAGAGTATACTCAAATGGCTCAATATGTGCCTGACACCATGCGGTCTTGCACCCTGTTGACGGAACACGAAGTGGCCTTCGCCACGCACCGCCGGGCCTTCAAAAGCTTCCCACTTTCCTGGGAGAAACTCAAAGCCCTCATGGGTTGGGTGGTGATGATTGATTATGAACTAAAGTCCTGTCGCCGATTCGACAGAGTCGTGGCCCTAACCGAGGAAGATAGAAAAGAGCTGCTGTCTTTCGATCCCAAGCTCGATATCGAGATCGTTCCTATGGCTGTGGACAGCTCCTGTTTCAGGCCGCAAGATGTCCCAGAGGAGCCAAATAGCTTGGTCTTCATCGGCTACTTCAGGCATTCTCCCAACGTGCACGGGATAATGCGCTTTTGCAAGGAGATTCTACCGATCATAAAACAGGACATCCCTGAGACAAAGCTGTTCATTGTCGGCTCCAGCCCGCCTGATGAAATCCTGAGGTTGGGTAAGATGGATAACGTTGTAGTCACCGGCTGGGTTGAGGATGTGAAGCCCTACATCGCCAGGAGTTCCGTGTACATAGCGCCCCTGTGGCTAGGGACAGGTATGAGAGGCAAAATACTCGAGGCTTGGGGAATGGCTAAACCCGTTGTTACCACTAGTGTGGGAAGTCAGGGCTTTGACTTTTCACCTGGCGAGGATGTCCTGATAGCCGATGACTCGCAGGGCTTCGCCGCTCATACAGTGAGGTTGTTGAGGGATAAAGCTCTGAGGGAGAAGCTGGGCGAAAACGGCAGAAGACAAGTGGAAACGAAATACGATTGGGATATCATCATCCGGCAGGTCGAGAAGATGTACGATGAGATATCAGTTGCCAAGTTCCACTTGATGGGCGAAGGTCTCCCGACGATGGGCGAAGGTCTCCCGACGATGGGCGAAGGTCTCCCGACCGAGCCCCTGCGAGACACCTCGGTCAGGAGACCTTCGGCGAACGATAGAGAGCCTTGATGGACAAGATGAACATTCTGGTGGTGAGATCGGGCTCGTTGCTCAACCTACAGACGGTGTTGGAAAGCCTGAGAAATCGGTTCCCTGGCAGCGAAATCACCGTGCTAACGGACCCGGACATCCTGGACGAGCTATCGCGGCACCCAGGCGTCGGAGACACGGCGGTCTACAGCAACCTCAGGGTTTTTCTGGCGCGTAAACTGTGGGAGTTGCGCCGGCAGGAATACGACTGCAAAGTAGCGCTCTTCACCAATGAGGATGAGGGGAGATACAACAAGTTCAAGGTGCTGACCTTTATGTGTCGGGCGCGCCGTATGATCGTCTACAACGAAAACGGCGATAGTTTTGAGTGGGACTATCGCCACCGGCACGTGATCTGGAGCCACATCAAGTGGCGTCTCCGTGGCAAGTTCTTCTCGGGCGCGTCGCTACAACAGAACTTCTTCGTCCTGTTACTCAAGAAGCTTGGCAGTCTCTTCTTGCTACCGCTGGCCTTTATCCGCTTACTGTGCTCGGTGGGATGGCTCTTTGCCCGTCGGTGGTACTATGACAACTTCAGGAGTTAGTTGGTTGAAACTATCGGTCATAATTCCCGTTCACAACGAGTTGCACACGATAGAGGAAGCGCTTAGACAGGTGCAGGAGGTTGACCTTGACAAGGAGATTATAGTTGTTGATGATCACTCTTCCGATGGAACCCGCGAGATCCTGAGCCAAATAACGGACAATAATGAGGTAAAAGTCGTCTATCATGATCAGAATTCAGGCAAGGGGACAGCCATACGAACTGCGTTGCCGTATGTGACAGGGGACATCGTCATCATACAGGACGCAGATTTGGAGTACAATCCCGCCGATTACCACAAGTTGATAGAACCAATCGTTGCGGGTCGAGCTAGCGTGGTCTATGGGTCCAGGTTTTTGGGTGAGATCACCAACATGCACTTCCTGAATTACATCGCCAACAAGATCCTGGCCATAACGGCCAGCTTGTTGTTTTTCAACTGGATAACCGACGAAGGAACCTGCTATAAGGTTTTCGAGGCGGATTTGCTGAAGAGCCTGGACTTAAAGTGTACGGGTTTTGATTTCTGCCCAGAGGTCACGGCCAAGGTCAGAAAAAGAGGTTATAAGATCGTGGAGGTCCCGATTTCCTATCACGGCAGATCCACTGAGGAGGGCAAGAAAATCAGGTGGCAGGATGGCCTCGAAGCGTTTCTTACCTTGATCAAGTATAGATTGGTGGATTGACCCGGTTGATGAAAGAGCGTTTCCGCGAGCCTGCTGTCTCCATCATTTTGACAATCCTCTTTTCGGTTTGGGTTGGCGTGATCTTCTATAACCACTATCCCAGATTGTGGCAAGCGATAAGAGATCCCGTGGCTGCGGTGAAGGCGATCCCTCCTCGGTATATGAACCTGGGGGTCGTTGGAGTCGGGCTTCTCGTCTTGACGGTGCTGGCAGTCCAGTTCGGTATCGCGTATCTACTATCCCTTTGGCCTGATGCCAGGTTGAATAATCATCAGAGATTAGCGGGGTCGCTGTTAGCAGCAGGTTTGTTGCTCGGCCTCGCTTGGGCTCTCTACCGTTATCCTGGGCTATTGGATGCCGGCGTGAATCTGGCGCTTTTATCAATGATCATTCTGGTCAGTTTCTTTGCCGGGCGGAAGCTATTAAGTGTACTGGGGGCAGAGTCCGATTCCTCCCTCGAAGAATTAGTGTTTTCAGCAGGATTAGGATTGGGCCTGTTCACGTACGTTATCTTGGCGTTGGCCCTGCTGGGATTGCTTTATGCCTGGCTGGTATGGCTGATCTTGGTCGTATTGGGAATAGCGCTTCTTAGAGGATGTCTGAAAAGTCAGTGGGCTTTGTCATTGCGAGCTGCTCCATGTCGCGGTCGCGCCACTCATACGGGCAGAAACTC
>CAZGKH010000100.1:0-11109 GCA_964525665.1 uncultured Anaerolineae bacterium
GCGGATCGGGAGGGGGCGCTGGCGGCGGCGCGCATCGCCTGCTCGACGAGGTCGGTGCTGCGGCTGTGGAGGCGGCCGTCCATGGGAACGGTGAAGAGGCGGTAGGTGCCGGGGCGATAGGGGTCATACACTTCGAAGGGTTCTCCCTCCTGGTAGCCTGTGTAGATGATGTGCTGGCCGTCGGAGGCCCAGGCCGGCGCGCCGTCGTAGGCGTCGTGGATAGTGACGCGCCGTTGTCCGCTCCCATCGGGCCGCATGGTATACAATTCGGCGTTGCCATCACGCCAAGAAGTGAAAGCAATGGCCGTGCCGTCAGGGGACCAGGCCGGAGCCTCGTCGTCGGCAGCGGGATGGTTGGTCAGGTTCCGCACCGTGTCGGCTTCCAGGTCGGCCAGGTAGATCTCTTTGTCGTCATCGCGCCAGGAGGTGAAAGCGACATAACGACCATCGGGCGACCAGGCCGGGGCGTAGTCCCCGGCCTGGTTTTTTGTCAGGCGAACGGGGGGGCTGTCAACAACCAGCTCCAGCAGGTAGATCTCCAGGTTGCCGTCGCGATAACTTTCGAAGGCCAGGCGCGCGCCGTCGGGCGACCAGGCCGGCGCGCCGTCGTAGGCGAGATCGGTGGTCAGGCGGGTCACGGAGCCATCAGCAGCCGCCCAAAGGTACAGTTCCCAGTTGCCATCCCGGTGGGAGGCGAAGGCCAGGCGTGTGCCGTCGGGCGACCAGGCTGGGCCTCGGTCCTCGGCGGGATGGGCGGTGAGGTTGCCTATCTGCCCGGTGATGGGATTCAGCAGGTAAATGTCGTCATTGCCAGTTTGGGGCGAAACGAAGGCCACCACAGGGGGATATTGGATATTGGATATTGGAGATGGGGTGGCGGTGGGAGACGGGGAGGGAGATGGTGTGGAGGAGGGAGATGGGGGAGGCGTGGGCGTGGGAGTGGTAGATGGGGTGGTGGATGGAGAGGGGGACGGAGTGAGGGTTGGGCTGGGAGAGGAGGTGAGAGTCGGAATGGGAGTGGGAGATGGGGTGGCTGAGGGAGATGGTGTGGGCGTGGGAGTGGGAGATGGGGTGGCTGAGGGAGATGGTGTGGGCGTGGGAGTGGAAGACGGGGTGACGGAGGGGATGAGAGAGGGTGTGGCAGAAGGCGAAGGGGTGACCATGAGGGAGGGGGGCGGGGTGCTATAGGTTCTGGCTAGAGCCACCAAGATAACTAGTCCGCTGACTAGCAGCATACCAACTAGCTTCCAGCTTCCAGCTCCCGATTTCCAACTTCCAGTCTTCAATATCCAATCTCTAATATCCAATTCCAATCTCCAATCTCAAGGATATACGTGCTGCACGAGGGGGGAGCCATCTTCGGTGAGGCGCAGGCGGGGCTGGGCGTCGTCCACGATGCGGGCCAGGTAGAGGTCCACGCTGCGCACCCCGTCCTGGGTCAGGACAGCCCGCAGGATGGCGGTGTCCCGCGTCCGCTCGATGACGTCCATGTCGAAGACGAAGTTCCCCAGGCTGTAGACGATGGCCACTCCTTGGTAGACCTCCACGTCCTGCAACACGTGGGGGTGGTGGCCGATGACTAGGTCGGCTCCTGCTTCTACAGCGGCGTGGGCCACAGCGCGCTGCTCCTGATTGGCCTGGGCCTCGTACTCGGTGCCCGTATGCAGGATGACGATCACCAGATCAGCTTCCTCTTGGGCCTGGGCTACGGCTCTGCGTACCGGTTCCGGCTCAGCCCAGGCCACGTCAGTGGCGGTGGGTACCTCAAGAGAGCCTCGCCAGCGAGGGGCAGCGAAGGCCAGGAATGCCACTTTGATTCCCTTGACCTCCAGCACCGCCGGGCGATGTGCGGCGGCCTCACCACGTCCCGCACCGACAGTAGCGATGCCCAAATCCTCCAGAGCGGCCAGAGTGTCGTCCATGCTGTCGGGGGGGAAATCGAGGATGTGGTTGTTGGCCAGCGAGAGGACGTCGAAGCCCGCCGTGCGCAGGGCTGGGGCGTGCTCCGGATGGGCGCGGAAGATGAACCGTTTGTCGGCGGGCTTGCCGCCCACCGTGAAGGGCGTCTCCAGGTTGCCCACCGCGATGTCGGCGCCCTGCAGCAGGCGGTAGACTGTCTGGAACGGGTACAGAGAGCCGTACTGGTTCATGCGCTCCTCCACCGTGCGGGCCAGCATGATGTCGCCTGTGGCTACCAGCTCGATCTCGTCGTCGGCGTCGGGAGGAAGGGTGGTATTGGATATTTGGTATTGGATATTTGGAGATGGTAGAGAGAATTCCCAGGCCGGGGTTACCGTCAGGGCATGGACTTGCCAGCCGGAGCGGGCCAGGATCTCCGGCCGCCCATCGCTGTCCAGATCGTGCACGCGCAGGCCATGTACCAGTCCACCCAGAGTGATGCCGCCCCGGAGGCGCCCCCAACGGTCGAGCACCCGTACCGTGCCATCGTCGCCGCCGATGACTACCTCCGTCCAGCCGTCGCTATCCAGGTCTGTCGCCGTCACGGCCCACACTCCAACAGGAGCCTCGTATCGCCAGCGTTGCGCACCGTCGGTGGAGAGGGCGTAGACGCCCGGCTCCTGGCCTCCGCAGGCGACGAGCACCTCTTGCAGCCCGGCACTGTCCAGATCAGCGAAGGCTAGGTCGGTCACGGAGCAAGTCTGCAAGTCTGCGAGTCTGAGAGTCTGCCAATTTGCTGATTTGCTGATTCGCCGATTCACAGTCAGGTCTCCAGCACTGGATCCGGCTATCAGTTCTGGTTGTCCATCGTCGTCAAGGTCGGCTAGGCGCACCCGCCGCACGTATCCGTCCAGGGAGGACAGGGAGTGCAGATCACCAGTCGGGGAAAGGAGATACAACTGGCCTTTGTTGGTGCCAATGGCTACAGTTCCGTCGGGGCCGCTGTCCAGGGCCGATGGGTATTCCACGCCCATCTCGCCCACCGCGTAGTGCTGCTCCAAGGTGCCGTCGGGGTTTACTTGGTGGACATAACCATCCCAAGAGGCGATCAGGATGCTGCTGGGAGAAGAGGCGAGGGCGGTGATGCGGCTGTCGGTGCAATATTGCCAGCGCTGGCGGCCCGTGCTGTCCAGCGCGTAGACGCAGTTGTCGTCGGAGCCGACGAGAACGGCGGGTTGGCCGTCCAGATCAGTCACTTGCAGAGCGTAGACGCTAGCACGGGTGGGGTATTTCCACAAGGGCCGGCCTGCGGCGTCGGCGGCGTAGGCGTGTTTGTCCAGCGAGGCCATCAGCACCTCGGCGTGGTCGTCCCCGTTGAGATCGCTCACGGCCAGGTCGGTTACTGTGCCCCAGGTCTGGAAGCGCCAGCTCTCGTGTAGGGCCAGAGGGCGCACGGGAGGAGGCGGGAGGCTCGCTTCGGCCCCATAGTGGGCAAGGGCGGCGTGGAAGAAGTTGTAGAGGATGCGCTCGCTGGCGTCACCGTAGACCTCATAGCCGCGTTCGATCATGGGGGCAACCTCGTCCGCAGGCAGGGAGAGGCGGGAGCTGGAGCGCAGGATGGTCTCCCCCCGCTGCGGGCCGATCTCTGGATGAAACTGCACGCCCCACACGGGTGTCTCACCATAGCGGAAAGCCTGCACCGGACACAAGGGCGACGAGGCCAGCACCGTCGCTTCCGGTGGGAGAGTTACCGCCTGCTCAATGTGGTAGTGGAAAGGGGAGAACTCCGGCGGCACGCCATCAAAGAGGGGGTCCTTTGCCCCGGCCTCGCTGACCTGCACGGGCAGCCAGCCCACTTCCTGCTGTCCGTCTTCTACCTCACCGCCCAGAATGTCGGCCAGCAATTGGTGGCCCAGGCAGATGCCCAGGATGGGTAGCTTGAGCTCCAGGGCCCCTCGCAATAAATCGGCCTCGGCACGCAGGAATGGATACGCGGGATTGTATACGTCATGGGGAGACATGGGGCCGCCGGAGAGGACGATGATCTGTCCCCAACCAGGCGGCGGCAGGGAGTCGCCAGCGTAGACCCGGAGGAGGTCGAAAGGCAACCCCAGTCTGGTCAGGTAGTCGGCTACCCCAGCGGCTCGCTCTTCGGCGTGCTCAATAATCAGGATACGCGGCGTCAAAGGCGTAGGAGTGGGTGAGGGTGAGGGAGAGGGAGACGGGGTGGGTGATGGGGTGATGGAGGGCGAGGGAGAAGGCGAAAGGAGATATTGGGTATTGGATATTGGCGATTGGGTGGGTGTTGGGGTGAAAGTGTGTGAAGGGGTGGAAGATGGGTTGGAAGTGGGGGATTGGGTGGGAGATGGAGTGGGGGATGGAGATGGGATGAGAGTCGGTGATGGGGTGGGTGTGGGAGAGGGAGCGGAAGTTGGCGTCAAAGTGGGGATTGGCGTAGGAGCCAGGGCAGGAGTCAGGCTGGGGGAGGGGGTGACGACAAGGGGATTGGCGGAGCTAGCTGGCGTGCAGCCGACAACGATTAGAGAAAAAAAGACGAGCGCCCCTACCAATGCCAGGACACCAATATCCAATATCCAATATCCAATATCCAACTTCCAGCTACTCATCGGACACCACTTTGGAGACGTGGGTGAAATAATTGTAAACCGTGGCCGACAGACGGCGGAAGATGGGGAAGCAGCGATCCCAGTTGATCCAGTCTGTGTCTTCCCACAGGAGCAACCCGAACAGGTAATCGCCTTGCGGGGTGAAGACGACGCCTATGTCGGAGCGGGTATCGCCCACCCAGCCATGTTTGTGGGCGATGGGTATCTCCGGCGGGACACTGGCCCCGATGACACTGCGCACGGGATTGGTCTTCAGCCAATCTAGCATCTCGCAGTAATCCTCGGCAGTCAGGTTATCGTAGGCTGCCAGTAGCTTGCCCTCACCCTGGCAGCCTTGATAGATCGCTCGCCACAGCACGGCCAGATCAGCCAGCCAGGTCTGCATCATGGAATCGGGGTGGGTATCTACAGCCGCCTGCTCTGGGGGCACATCCACCTCAGGGAGCGGGGGCTTGGGGATGGAGGGCCAATGGGTCCCACCCTCGACATAATATGGCTGACGTATGAAAGTACGGGTCAACCCCAGGGCGCGGAAGATCTCGTTGACTCGCATCACCCCCTCGGTCGCGTCCCCCTCGCCAATGCCCATCAGCACCAGGTTGGCGGCGGCGTTGTTGCTCTCGGAGATCATGTAGGTCACGTTGAGCTCAACATCGTTGGGCAGGTCGCCGTCCCAGGTGCGGTAGGCGGCGACCAGAATGGCCGCCTTGAGCAGGCTCATGCCGGAGTACACGATGTTCACGTTATGGGTCAACTCCTCGTCAGTGGAGAGGTCCTGTACGTACAGGCCGGTCGTGCCGCTGAAGGTGCTGCTGATGTCGAGCAGCAGTGGCTTGAGATCGGTCAGGGTGAGCGGCGCCGGGGTAACATCGGCGATGACTAGCGAGACAGCCCTTCGACAGGGCTCAGGACAAGGATCAGTTGCGTCGGAGGCCAGGGCGGTGGTAATGGCCGTCAGCGATGCTTCCACGTCCAGCGCGCGGCCCATCCGCCCCGGCTCGAAATCATAGATGGTCATGTCGGCGTCGGCCGGCGTCCACGACTCAGGCCAGCGCGGGTCGTCTTCTAGGGTGGTGCTCATCGCCCGGACCGGCTCTGGCGGCATGTCGAAGCCGGCGGCGATAGTCTCCAACTCAGAACGCAGGTTGGTCTCGGGTAGCGGTGTGACCTCGATGGCGGCCAACGGCAGTTTGATGGGGCGCGTTTCTCCGTCGGCCAGAGCAGCGGTGATCATCTCCACAGCCTTGTCGCGGTCAAGGCCGAGTCCCGCTTGGCCGGGGTAGAAGGTCAGGTCTTGTGCGCTGAAGCGATGCTCCTGCACCGGAACATCAACGTCTGCGGCGATAGCCTCCAGCTCAGAACGCAGGTCGACCTCGCTGAGCGGTGGAACCTCGATGGTGTTGACTGGCAGCTTAATGGGGTGCGTCTCCCCGTTGGCCAGAGCTGCGGTGATTGTCTTCACAGCTTGATCACGATCTAGCTTGAGCCCCGCCTGGCCGGGATAGAAGGCCAGGTCTTCCGCGCTGAAGCGATGCTCCTGCACCGAAACATCAACGTTTGCGGCGATAGCCTCCAGCTCGGAACGCAGAACGGCCTCGCTGGGTGGTGGAACCTCGAGGGTGTTGACTGGCAGTTTGATGGGGTGCATCTCTCCGCCGGCCAGAGCAGCAGTGATCATCTCGATAGCCTTGTCACGGTCAAGCTCAAGCCCCTCCTGGCCTGGATGGAAAGCCAGGTCTTCCGCGCTGAGGCGATGCTCTTGCATTGGGCGGTCAACCTCTGCGGCGATAATCTCTAGCTCAGAACGCAGGCTGCTATCGTCGAGGGGCGCAATCTCGACGGTGGCAACCGGCAGTGTGACGGTACGCACCTCTCGGTTGGGCAGGGCTGCGGCAATCATCTCCACAGCCTCGTCGCGGTCAAGCTCCGAACCCGCCTGGCCGGGATAGAAGGTCAGGTCTTCTGCGCTGAGATGATGCTCTTGCGCCGGACGATCAACGCCTGCGGCGAGATCATCCACCAAGTCGGTCAGCAGCGCGCGGTCGAACTCGGTCTGCAAAGGCGCGTCCACATCGAAGGGTGGCGGGGTCTGGAATAGGAAATCGCTGAAGCTGGTGTCCGCGCCAACGGCGGTGGCTTCGTCCACCATGGCTTCCGCCAGCACGGTGAAGCCTACGGCGGACGGGTCGAGTGCCGTGTTGCTCTCAAGGTAGCGAAGCTCGATGGGTTGGGCCAGCGGCTCTGCCCATTCCTGGCGCACCAGGGCCAGGGCCTCTTCGGGCGTCATCCCTCCCACGTCCAGGCCGGTGATGGTCACCCCAGGCCGGATGCGAGCCAGGTAGTCCCGATAGGCATTCTGGCGCTGGTTGACGAACAGCCATCCGGCGATGAGCGCCACGATGAGCACTGCCACGGGGATCAACCACCATAGGCGGCGCAAGCGTGGTAATGGAGCCTCTTCGGATATATTCGTAGATCCTTTGACTGACATCTTCTCACCTCAATATTTTAGACAGCAACCGCCGTATCTCGACGGTAGACAAGTATTGTCCCACGTAGCGGTCATCCAGCCAGATCTCGAAATGCAGGTGCACTTCGCCTTCGGGATTGTACAGCGACTCAGGCGTGCCAGAGTTGCCCACTGCGCCGATGACCTGTCCCTGGGCCACGTCGTTGCCAACCTTCAAGCCGTCGGCGATGCCGCTAAGGTGGACGTAGCGAGTGATGAGTCCGTCGCCGTGGTCCAGCCAAATCTGTCGCCCGCGGAGGCCGTCCAATATGTCCTCTGGGGTGTGTCCCTCCTGGCGACAAGTTGCCAGCCACTGATCCATCTGCGACTGAGTGGGATTCTCGTAGTCCCAATCGGCGCGGATGACTACGCCATCGCGCGCGGCCAGCACCTCGGTACCACTGGTCACCGGAGAGCCGTTTGGGTAGGCGTAGAGGTCTATCCCTTGATGTACTCCGTAGCGGTAGTGGCGCGGCGCGCCGGGCAGCGTGTTCAATCGCTGCGGCAGGAGCATGCCAACGATGGGCATCGTCAGTCCGCGCAGGCGATCCAGTTGGAGATTGGAGATTGGAGATTGGAGATTGGATTTTGTTCCAATTTCCAATTCCCAACTTCCAACTTCCAAAACTGGTTTCTGATAGTATACCACGTCTGGCCCAATGAGAAGCAAACCGTCTTCCACCGGCCAGCAGCCGCGCATGGTTACGTCGCGGTCAATGAAGGTGTAGATCGCGCGTGTCTCGCCAGTCTCAGCGTCAAGAGCCAACACGCGGCGGTTGTTGCTGTCCAGGAGATACAGCAGCCCGTCAGCGGCAGCGCAGAGAGCCGATGGGTAGTCCAGGTCGCTCGACACAGTCCAGGCTTTGGTCCAGTTCGGCCCGCGATACTTGATCACCGCAGGGCGCTGGCCGGGCCACTCGCGGAGGAGGACGTACACGTTATCACCGTCCACGGCCATGTCAACTCCCAGGCTACTCGGCACCTCGGCCACGACCACGGCCCGGTTACCAGCCACACGCCACACCTGCCCGCGATTGGAGTCGAGGAAGTAGGTCGCGTCTTGGTCAGCAGCGACGGCGGTGACATAAGTGCCAGCGGTGCCGGCCATGGCCTCCCAGTCAAAACGATCCCAGGTCTCGTCCGTCGTATTGTAACGGATCACCTCGCCGGAGCGATCCACAACCAGCAGCGACCCATCCGGCGAGAGCGCCAAATCGGCTAGCTGTTGGACTGGCTGGCCGGCCACGGTATCGCCGGGCGCAGCCATCACCACCGGCGGCTCCGCCTTGCCCACGATCAGGCGCAGTAGCCGCCCGCTGTCCACCATGTACAGCGTGTCTCCATGCCCCCCCTCGGTCCCCCCCAACCCTTCGACCTTGCTCAGGGCAGGCTCTGGGGGGGAAGCCACCGCCAGGCTCACTGGGTGGGGGAACGTTCCGTCTGGATATCGGTAAATGGTCACATTGTCCCCGTCGAGCCAGTAGACCTCGCCGGGCTCGTCATCGAAGCGGGCAGTGATGATGTCCTCCACCGTCGCCAGCACTGCCCGCAGGCCCTCCAGATTGCGCTCCAACTCGGTGTCCTGGTGGTTGGTCAACTCCACCTCAGCGATGGTGATGCCCAGGTCGGCCAGGTAGTCGTTGAAACCGCCGGTTATGGGATAGCCCGCCCAGCCCTCCTCTGGCAAGTCGTAGCCTGTGCCTGCCGCAAGGGTCGCTGCCAGTCGCAGCGATGAGGCGTTGGCCCGGCAGCCGCCTGCGAACACCGCGCCCGCGCTGCTGTGGTAGAAGATCGCGAGGTGGGCGTCGGCCAGGAAATCGCGCGCCGCCCGCGACTCCGGTTCGGAGAAGGGATACGCGCCGCCGGCGCCGGGTTGTGGGCCATCGCTGGTGTAGGTGGTCTGGCTCCAATCATTACCGACGCATCCGTCCAGATCGGTGTCGGTGTTGCGGTTTAGGTCCACTCCGCGAGAATTGAACCGTGTTCCGGCGGCCAGGCCATCGGGATTCAGGGTGGGGATGATCCACAGGCTGACGTTGTCGGGCGCGTCCTCAGGACTGACCTTGAAATGGGTCAGCAACTCCCGCGCCAGCTCGTGGGTGTTGGCCTCCCAGCCGCCGTGGATGTCGCCCACCAGCGCCACTTTGTAGCGCCCCTGGCCGAAGCGGTAGGCCTCGATGGGGCGACCCTCGACCGAACGGCCAATGGTTAGGGATGCGGGAGTAGGCGTAGGGGTTGGAGTGGGCGTGGACGTCGGGCGCGGAGTGGGCGTCGAGGTGGCGGTATGGGTGGGCGTGGGCGTCGAGGTGGTGGTGTGGGTAGGGGTGGGCGTCAAGGTGGCGGTGTGAGTGGGTGTAGATGTGGGAGTTGGGGTTGGAGTTGGCGTTGCGGTACGAGTTGGCGTGACCGTGGGCGTTGGAGTGTAAGTGGAGGTAGCGGTTTGAGTTGGTGTTGCAGTGGCGGCAAGGGTAGGTGTTGGCGTCGGCGTCGGCGTCGCCACAGCGCAGCCGGAGATAAGGGCCACAGTCAAGGCCAGGAAGATCAATATACTCAGTGGATTTGAAATCGCTCTCTTTGGAAGTTGGATGCTGGATGTTGGATTCCAATCTCCAGTCTCCAATCTCCAATCTCTAATCTCCATCATCATGTCAACGGTTGAAGTAATTGTAAGTGGCCTCGGAGATGCGGGCCATGAGCGGGGCGCTGACGTCCCATTCCAGCCAGCCCGTGTAGTACAAGTAGATGCACAGCACGTAGTCGCCGCCCGGCGTAAAGACGATGCCCGCGTCGCCGTGGGAGTCCCCCACCCAGCCGTGTTTGTGGGCCACGACTGTCCCATCTGGCACTCCGGCCTCGATGAGTGCACCGATGTGGTTCTGCGACATGGTGTCGAGCATGGCCTGGCACTCGTCAGGAGGCAGCTCGTCAGGGTAGGCGGCGATGAGGGTTCCGCCGCCGTTGGCGCACTGGTAGATCATCTCCAGCAAGCGCCCCATGTCCTGCGGGGTGGTCTGCATGAAGGGGTCGGGATTAGTGCTCACGTCAGTGCGCTGGTTGGCGGGGGTGGTGATGTGCTGCGGCAGGACGTCCTCGTCATAGGGAGTGGCCATAAAAGTGTTGACCAGCCCGATGAGCTTCATCGTCTGATTGAGCCGTCGAACGCCCTCGTAGGCGTCGCCGTCGCCGATGGTATTTCGTAGCAGAAGGTTGGCGGTGAAGTTCCCGCTGAGGGTCATGGTCTCGGTCAGGATCTTGGTGGTATCCACGTCGGGTGGGCCATCCAGATGCTTGTATGCCTCCATCATGATGGCGATCTTGAGGATGCTCATGCCGGCGTAAGCCACGTCTGCGTCGTCGGCGAACTCCTCGCCGGTGGCTAAGTCCTTGATGTAGATGCTGTAGAAGCCGGGAAAGTCGGTCAGGATGCCCTCGACCATCTGTCCCATCATCCACAGGCCAGGCTGGCGGGGGGGCGGCCCCAGGTTCACCACCAGATCCACTTCGCGGGCCGTGGCTGAGTTCAGCGCGCCGGCGACCAGCGGCAGGGAGGCCTCGATTTCGAGTCGCTGTTCCGGGTGGCCGGACACGAAGGTCAAGGTGTTGGCGTTGGCGTTGGGCTCTTGCAGCGGACGGTCATGCTCGTCGGCGATGGCCGCCAGGAAGTCCTTCAATTGCCCCTCGTCGTAGCTCGCCTGGAGAGGGATGTCGGCAGGCGGTGGTTGGTCGTTCACGATGTAGTCGGCGAAGCCCGGCCAAAAGCTGGTCTCTGCCTTTAGCTTATTGACTTCCTCCAGCATGTCCTCGGCTTTGAATTGGAAACTGACATCTTGGGGATACAGGAGAAGGCTCTCGTCGAGATAATTAAGCTCGACTGGTTCTGAGATAGCCTCTCCTAGGAGTTCCATGGCTTCGGCTTCCCACTTGCCTCCCATGGGGGCGCCAGCCAGCGAGACTTCTTGTGGAATCTGATTTCGATAGGCTTGGTAGTCATTCAGTTTATACAAGAAAACGAGCATGACAACTATCAAGATCACGAGAATCGTAAATCTCGATGTTCTCAAAACATCCTCCTAG
>CAZGKH010000101.1:0-6149 GCA_964525665.1 uncultured Anaerolineae bacterium
GCCAAGAGGGAGTGGGAGGAGACCTTCGACGCCATAACCGAAGGCATCTTCATGCTGGACGAAGACTTCAATATCCTCCGCGTAAACGTTGCCTTTGCCAGGATGTTGGGCACTACACCAGCCAAGCTCATCGGCCAGAAATGCTACCGAGTCTTGCATAATCGGGATGCACCTCCCTATTACTGCCCCAAGACTGAGACGATGGAGACAGGGAAGCCTCAAACCATCGAGGTGAGGGAGCCCACGCTGGAAAAGGATCTGCTCTTGTCTTCCTATCCCTTACGAGATGCGGATAACAATGTGGTCAGGGTGGTACAAGTTGTCCAGGACGTCACTCTGCGCAAGCGGCTAGAGACACAGCTTATGCACTCCGAGAAGCTTTCGGCCATCGGGCGGTTGGCTCAAGGGATTGCTCACAATCTCCTCACCCCACTGACAGTCATCAGGGGCAGAACGCAGCTTGTCTTCGAGGAAGCCCGCGATCATTTTGAGGGGGAATTGCCAGCCCTCCTGAACCGGATAGATGGCCGTGAGCCGGAGCTACCCCCCGACATTGCTGAGATATACGAACAGATACGTCAGGAGCTGTTCGCCATTGAGCGAGGCAGCAAAACCATGCAGGAGATTATTGACAACTTGATGTACAAGAGCCGACGGGAGCGAGAGCGACACAGGCAGTTGGTTGACATCAATGATCTGCTATGGCAAGAGTTGAGGTTCCTGGATGGGGACCCGCGCTTCAAGCACTACATCGAGAAGGTTTACAATTTCCATGAGGGGCCTCTGTATTTCGAGGGCGTCTACAGCGACTTCAGCCAATCCTTTTCCAACCTCATCAAGAACGCCATAGATGCCATGGAGGGTTGCGAGAAAACGGTGCTCACCATTACAACGCGCAGCGACGACGAGTACATCTACATCGAGTTCCACGACACAGGAGTAGGTATCCCGCCGGAGAACATCCCTCACCTTTTCGAGCCCTTCTTTACTACTAAACCTATCAATGGGGGTGGGCTCACAGGGACAGGGTTGGGGCTATACAGCAGTTATCAACTCCTGAGACCTTATGGTGCTCAGTTCGAAGTTAAGAGCCAGCCAGGTGATACCGTTTTCACGGTGAAGATGCCACGGCAGTAACGGCGAGGCTGCTGTTCAATTCCAGCACCGTTCCAAGTGAAGACCTCGGAGTCCTGATCAGGACTTGGCAGAAGCAAGGTTGGCCGCTTCGCGGAAAACTTTGCTGTGTCAATCCTTGCAGAGACCTCCGAGGTCTGTTGTCTCTCTCAACTGAGTGGTCTTGTCTAACTCTTGCGACGACGGCTTCGTCGTTTTTGAGGCCGCACTCCGCCACGGTAGCTGGGGGCGATGATAGCGCAGATGGTGCAGCGGGAGAAGTCTAAAATGCGGGAACTGAGGCGGGGGTTCGTCTTTTCCAGTTCCTCTACCGACTCTTGCATGGTGATAACAGTTGGCAATCTTGCGTTATACCGGTGATTGAAGAGCTGAAATAGCTTCTCCTGAGCCCATTTCGTAGAGCTTTGGGTACCCAGGTCATCGAGGATCAAAAGAGAGGCATTGCGCACTTCTTCGAAACGCTGGTCGTACGAAACAAGGCTTTGCGGGCTGAAGGTGGCTCGCAGGTGATCGAGAAGATCGGGTACCACGACGAAGAGTGCCGGATAGCCTCGGTGTTGCCGATAGTTGGCGATGGCTGCCGCTAGGTGGGTCTTGCCACAGCCATAAGTGCCAGTGAAGACCAGCCAATCCACTGGATTCTCGGCGTATCCTTTGGCAATGTCAAAGGCCCGTTTGAGATTCTCATGCTCCTCGCCAGGAAGCTCGTGGGCCCGCAGGTCGAAGGTCTGGAAGGTTTTGTCGCCGTGGTGATGGAGACTGGAGAGCTCCGATTGATCTTGGCTTACCCCGCTGCGGCGAAAATCGGGAGCCAGGATGGTTATAATCTCCGACAGGTCGGGATCCACCAACCGCGAGCGCAGTCGCAAATCAATCTCTTCTAACTCGCGGTTAGTGGTGATGACTGTGGGCAGCCGGGCGTTGTAACGGTAGTTTAGTATCTGGTAGAGTTTTTCTTGAGCCCAGGGGGTGGCGCTCTGGGTGCCTAAATCGTCGAGGATCAGCAGGGGAGCAGCGCGCACTTGCTCGAAGCGCTCATCGTAGGAAACCTGGCTGGTGGGGGCATAAGTGGCCCGCAGATGATCGAGGAGATCGGGCACCACGACGAAGAGAACGGGTTGCCCATTAGCAATACGATAGTTGGATATGGCCGCCGCTAAGTGGGTTTTGCCACAGCCATAGCCCCCTTTGAGAATCAGCCAACCTACACATTCTTGGGCGAAGTGTTTGGCCCGCTCGTATGCTCGTCCGAGGTTCCCTCGCTTTGTAACGTTGAGCCCGACGCCTTCGGGCCGAAAGTTCTGAAAGGTCATACGGGAGAGCTTGCCCAGGTGGCTTAGGTCTCGTAAGTCCGAGAGGCGTTTGGCCTGCAATTCCTCGATCTTGCACTGGCAGGGATAGAGCTTGCCGAAATCGGGATGGCCAGGGGGCACGGCTTTTACCAAATACCTCGCTCCTTTGCAGATGGGGCAAACTTTTTCAGTGTTCGATGTAGTCGGCATATTTCCCTTCGATGTATCTACGGCGATCTTTTCCAGTATCTCTTCCAGTCTTTTCACTGTCTTTTCCCTCGGTTGCCCAGCGTTCCAGAATGCTGCGCACGTACCGCCAACGGCGAGCATTGTGCTCCACGGCTATCCTGAAGGCCTCCTCAGCCCAGTCGGCGGGGTAAGTCTTCTCCGCGTCTCTGAGCTCCTCGGCGATGAGCGGCGTGAGCAAGCCAATGTTCTGTTCGTAGAGGATGAAGATGTTGGGCCTTTCTACCTCCAGGTGCACTTCTTTGGGCAAGAGATCAGCCTCAATCTCTAATTCTCCGCGACGGATCCTGTCCACTGTCCTCCGGCCAAGGTCGGTGTTCATGAAAAACAGATCGTCCTGCTCACTTTCCTGCCCTTGGTCCCTGGGCCCAAGGACCAGGGGCTGGGCCTGTCCTGAGCTCTGTCGAAGGGCCGTCACGCGGAGGAGGGTGCCCCGGGCCACGGCCCGTTCCAGTGCCTGCCCCAGTCGCTCTGCCGGCTCCTGCCCCATCTCGCTAAGTCCTCCCAGCAGCACCCCATCGGCCTCTAACTCTCGTCGGCTCACGTACCGGGGGTAGCCCTTCTTTTGGTGTAGCAGCCAGAAGATGTGCAAAGTCACTTTTAACTCGGCCAGATCATCTATAGCCGGCAGTAGCTCACTAAAGAACAAATTCGGCAAGGGAGTGAAATACACCTTGCCAGCAGGAAAACCGGAAAAGCCTTTCATTGGTCTGGTGGTCCTTGGTCGGGTGGTCAGGTAAACCCGAAACGGCTCGACTGAGCTCGCCGAAGTCTCGAAACTCACAAACTCAAAACCCGATTTAGAGCTTTAGTTCTTCGCGAACAAGTTCTAATTCGTGGAACTGAGCCAGCTCTTTTTGAAAATACAGGGGGATTTTGCCAGTGGGGCCGTTGCGGTGTTTGGCCACGATAACGTCAGCGATGTTCTTCCGCTCCGTGTCGGGGTCGTAAATCTCCTCGCGGTAGATGAACATCACCACGTCCGCATCTTGCTCGATGGAGTTATGGACGACAATGTCTTCGGCCACGAAGTTATGGTGCTCCGGCACCTCCAGATCATATACATCTTCAACCCCAATGGATTCAATGGCTGCCACCCGATCCCAATATATGCCGCTGGTGGCAAGTCGCAGCAGGGCATCGCTTTGAGTAACTCGAGCCACCCGCAGTGCTCGCTCTCGGCTCATATTTGCTTTATAGAGCGTGCTACCGCAATACTGCATCCCAAGCCCTGCCTGCATTGCTCGCTGACTCATATTGAGGGTCTTACGAGCGGGTTCCACCAGAGAGAGCCAAGCCACTTTGGGAATTACATCTCTGTTTGTGTTGTGGCTGCGGTCTAGGTAGAACTCTTTTATGGTCTCCATCCGTGCTGATTTTGACCCAATGACACCGATATTCTCAACGAATGTCATCACATCTGGTTTGCCGGTTATTATCACGTGCCATTGATCTCGTCCCTTGTTTCCCTGAGGCACTCGTCTCATCCGGGCCACAATCCCCACCCGGCAGAGCAAATGCTGGATGTCTCGAGCAAGACCTCGGCTACTTGTGGCATAATAGATCATGGCGCGCGGCTTTTTACGGCCGGTCACTCCTAGGGTTCCATCGGTGGTCCACAAGTGACGGAGAAATTGACAGATTAGACCCTCGGGCTGCCGGAAGAGCTTCTCAGGAACTCGTTTTTCATAACTACGGTAGCCCCACACTCCCAGGTTATCTAGCCACTCGGCTATAGGGTTTCGGGTGTTGTGAGTCAGATGTTCATTCGCGCTCAAGTAGACTTGCCACCAGTTGTATTGCCGTTCTACCCGAGGCCTTATCGCATCCCCGAAAACGTTTGTTGCGAGATCGGCCACGATGTTCGCCAAATCTCTTTCGTTTGTAGTATATTGCACCGCATGCCTTGGCAATGTGCAACCATCTCCAAGGAGATGCCCTAGAAGCGCCACTTGCGGCCCAGTCATGGTTGGGTTCTGTCCGTGCAAACTCTCCCACGACCGTGGAAGTGCAATGTGCTCTCCTACCTCTAGTTGGTCAAGCCGCTTCCACCCGGTTACGGTGCGGAACTTGTGATTTGCCGTAGCCCGGATTCCATGCCCAAGCTGTGTTCTCAGATGAAATACCGGCTTGTTCCCGGTATACCATGCCTTCCGCGCCATAGTCGGCTCCAGTTGCCAAGTTGTTTCATTTAGCGCCATCACCGATACTGAGCCACTATCTTCGGCCAATTGACGGATGGGGACTCGATGACCGTCGGTCAATTGTATCAGTGTATCACCTGTTAGACAACCGCTTTCGCGAAGGTCGGAGAGCATGGGCAGGTGATCCTTACGGGATTCAACGGCTCGGGATAACTGAGAGACGGCCACCACAGGTATGTTCAGCTCTCTAGCCAAGCCTTTGAGCGCCCGAGAGATGGCGGAAATCTCCTGGACACGGTTTTCCGACCGGGTGTCTCCGCGCATCAACTGGAGATAGTCAACAATGATGAGATCGAGGCCATGCTCGGCGTGGATGCGGCGGGCCTTGGTTCGCATCTGCATGGCAGAGATGGAGGGCGTGTCATCAATGAAGATGGGAATCTCCGACAGGATACCTATTGACTCAACGAAGAGGGGCCACTCGCTGTCTCTGATCTCGCCCTTGCGCAACCTCTGGGAATCTATGCCCGTCTCGGCCGAGACGAGGCGCTGCACCACCTGTTCGGAGCTCATCTCCAGGCTAAAGAGAGCCACGCGCTGGTTGTGCTTGCGGGCGGCGCTTTGGGCGATAGAGAGAGCGAACGAGGTCTTGCCCATGCCCGGCCGACCTGCTACGATGATCAGATCGGAGGACTGCAAGCCTCCCAACAACGTGTCCAGCAAGGGGAAGCCTGTGGGTATGCCGATGAACTCGCCACCGTGTTGATACAGGTAGTTTATCCGGTCATAATAGTCGCCGATGATCTGTTTGATCGGCACCAAGTCGCGGGTGATTCGGCGTTGAGAGACCGCGAACAGTACCTGCTCGGCTCGGTCAACCACCTCGTCCACGTCCTCGGCGTCCTCGTAGGCAATGGCCGCGATCTGCCCCGCCGCGCTGATCAGTCGGCGCAGGATGGCAGTGCGCTCCACGATGCGGGCGTAATACTCTGCGTGGATGGCTGTGGGTACGGCGTTGATCAGAAAAGTGATGTAGGCTGCACCGCCAACTTCCTCCAGTTTATCGCGTCGCTCCAGCTCATCGCAGAGGGTGACGAAGTCGGCTGGCTCCCGTCGGTTGTGAAGGTCTCTGAGGGCATCGTAGATCCAGCCGTTCTTCTCCCGATAGAAATCCTCGGAGGCGAGAAAGGGGGCTACTTTGAATATGGCATCGGGATCTATGAGAAGCGATCCCAGGGCTGCCTCTTCCGCCTCGGTGTTATGGGGCGCCATTCTCTCTGATCTGTCCATTGTTTCACCACCTAACGTTGGGCCAGGTCTCTGACCGAGCCCC
>CAZGKH010000101.1:6249-11004 GCA_964525665.1 uncultured Anaerolineae bacterium
ACGTTGGGCCAGGTCTCTGACCGAGCCCCTGTCCGAACACAAGCGAACTGTGGTCAGAGACCTCGGCGAACAAAAGTGAGCTCGAAACTCATTCGTCGAGGTCGAGGGTTTCAACGAAATCACGGAAAACCGATAGTGTCTCCTTGTCAGAAGAGCCGATTCCTTCATCAGGCATTATGGCGGCTTTTTCCATCACCGCCTCGGCTACGAAGATAGGTGCTTTGGCCCGCACAGCCAGGGCTATGCTATCGCTGGGGCGGGCATCTATCTCCAGGGGACGGCCGTTGTTGTCCAGGACAAGGCGGGCATAGAAAGTATCGTCGTGCAGATCGTTCACCAGGACGTGGGATACTTTGGCTCCCAGCTTGGTTATAACCGCTTTCAGCAGGTCGTGAGTGAGGGGGCGGGCCAACTCGACCTGTTGTAATTCGAGGGTAATGGCCTCAGCTTCGAAGGGGCCAATCCAGATGGGCAAATACCTTTCGCTATCTACATCTTTCAGGATCACCACCCGATGCTGGGACATCAAGCTCGCTCTTATGCTGTCAACCGTTACCTGGATCATTTTAGTTATCTCCTCTCCCGTGCGTCCTATAAGCGGCCGCCGTTTCTGACGGTTTTGATTATACCACAACAGCCCAGAGCACACAAATCGCTTGGCCTGATGATTTTTCCCAATCTCTAAAAGTTGTTGTATAATTACTTGTGGAGGCGACCAAAGATGATACGGGGACAGAAAACGATACTTAGAGCCATAGAGCGGGAGGACCTCCCTACCTTTGTCCGTTGGTTTAACGATCCGGAGCTGCGGCAATACCTGACCATGTACATGCCCATGTCTCTGGCCGAAGAGGAGAAATGGTTCGAGCGTCAGTTGGAGGACCAGGACGGCAGAATCTTTGCCATTGAGACTGAGGACGGCGTGCACATCGGCAACTGCGGTCTGCACGATTTCGACTGGAAGAACAGTAAGGCCGAACTAGGTATCGCCATCGGCGAGAAGGAATACTGGAGCCAGGGCTACGGCAGCGACGCCGTTCGCACCTTGGTGGGCTTTGCCTTCGGTGAGATGAACCTGCACCGCGTCCAACTAGAGGTGTATGATCTCAACCCCCGCGCCTTGCGCTGCTACGAGAAGTGCGGCTTTCAGGTCGAAGGACGCCGGCGGGAGGCTCTGTTCCGAAACGGCAGCTATCACGATATCCTGATCATGGGCATCCTGCGAGAGGATTTTGAGGCCGGTCGGTCGGGAGGATAGGTAGTGATGAAGGAAGTCACAGTGAAGATGTACGGGGAGCTAGCGATCTTTGGAGGCTCAGGCAATCCAACCCTGACCCAGAGGATTTGCGATTACCTACAGGTTCCCCTCTCGCAGGCGGACATCATAGACCTTCCAAATGAGAACATCTTCATCAGGCTGCGCCAGAGCGTGCGCGGGCGCGATGTTTTCCTTATCCAACCCATGTGCTCGCCGGTGAACAGAAACGTCATGGAACTCTTGATCATGATTGATACCTTAAAGCGGGCTTCTGCTGGGCGCATCACCGCGGTGATGCCCTTTTATTCTTATGGCCGCAGCGACAAGAAAGATCAACCCCGCGTGCCCATCACCGCCCGCCTGATTGCCGATTTGATCACTGTAGCCGGGGCCGACCGATGGATGACCATAGACCTTCACGCGGGTCAGATTCAGGGGTTCTTCAGCATTCCAGGCGACGAGATAACGGCCTTCAACATTCTCAGCGATTACATCGTGAACAAGAACCTGCTCGATGCTGTAGTTGTCGCCGCCGACTTGGGATTCGCCAAGAAAGGCCGCAACTTCGCCGAGAAGCTGGGCTTGCCGTTAGCCTTCGTGGAGAAACGTCGAAGCCTCACCGATGCGTCCAGCAAGGCCCTGACGCTCATAGGTGATGTGCGGGACAGGGACGTGATCATTGTTGACGATGAAGTAGATACAGCAGGCTCGCTAGTGGAAGCCGCGACCATCGTCAAAGACCATGGCGCCAGAGACATCTACGCCAGCTTTACTCACCCCATATTCTCTCCACCAGCGGTGGAGCGCTTGCAGCAATGCGAGATCAAAGAGATAGTCACTACAGACACCGTCCCGATCCCACACGAGAAGATGTTACCCAACATCACCATCCTCTCCGTGGCTCCCTTGCTGGGCGAAGTTATCCGCCGCGTCCACCTGGGGATTTCAGTGGGCGAATACATGAAGGATGTACCCGGGTAGATCATGTTTAGAAATCTACTGAGCAAAGTTATTGGAGATCCCAACGAGCGGGAACTGAACAGACTGCGACCCTTTGTCGAAGAGATCAATGCCCTTGAGGCTGAGTTCGAGCCTCTGTCCGATGAGGAGCTCCGTGGCAAAACGAAGGAATTCACCGACCGGCTCCAGGCTGGCGAGTCCTTGGACGATGTCATGGTAGAAGCCTTCGCCGCGGTGAGGGAGGCATCCAAGCGCACCACGGGCATGCGCCACTTCGACGTGCAACTGATGGGCGGCATAGTGCTGCACGAGGGCAAGGTGGCCGAGATGAGAACCGGCGAGGGGAAGACCCTGTCCGCCACTTTGCCTCTCTACCTTAACGCTTTAGAGGGCAAGGGGTGTCACCTGGTCACTGTTAACGATTACCTGGCCAAGCGCGACGCTCAGTGGATGGGGCCCATCTATCGCCTTTTGGGCCTTTCGGTGGGAGTTATCCAGCATGAGTCGGCTTTTCTCTTCGATCCTGAGCACCTGGCCGACGATGAGCGCTATCAGTACCTGCGGCCCGTGAGCCGCCGCGAGGCATACCAGGCCGATATCACCTACGGCACCAACCACGAATTCGGCTTCGATTATCTGCGGGACAACATGGTGCTGGACCTATCCCAGCAGGCGCAGCGGGACTTTAACTACGCCATCGTAGATGAGGTGGACTACATCTTGATAGACGAGGCGCGCACTCCTCTCATCATCTCCGGCCCGGCTCAGGAACCAGATGCCAACTATCGCCGCATGGCCGATCTCGTCCCCCGCCTTCGGCGCGAGGTGGATTACGTCATGGATGAGAAGGACCGAGTGGTCACCCTCACCGAGGAAGGAATCGAGCGGATGGAGAGGTGGCTGGGGGTGGATAACCTCTATTCGCCAGAGAACTTCTCCCTGACCCCCTATGTGGATAACGCCTTGCGAGCTCAGACCGTCTTCCATCGCGACCGCAACTACATTGTCAAAGATGGACAGGTGATCATCGTTGACGAGTTCACCGGCCGCCTGATGCACGGGCGGCGCTATTCCGAGGGGCTGCACCAGGCCATCGAGGCCAAGGAGGGGGTGAAGGTACAGCGCGAAAACCTGACCCTGGCCACCATTACCCTGCAGAACTACTTCCGCATGTACGAGAAGCTGGCGGGCATGACGGGGACAGCGGCCACCGAGGCCGAGGAACTGCACAAGATCTACGGCCTGGACGTGGTCGTACTGCCCACCAACGTCGAGTACCAGGCCGTGGAAGGGAAATTGATCACCCAGCGAGAGCGGCGCGATGGAGTGGAGGTCGTAACCTATCGAGACCCCAGCAATGGTGACTTGTACTACAAGCGTATTGATTACCCGGACCTGGTCTACAAGAGTGAGGAGGCCAAATTCCGAGCCGTGGTGCGGGAGATCGAGGAACTGCATGAGCAGGAGCAGCCGGTACTGGTGGGCACCGTTTTCATCGAGAGGTCCGAGATGCTCTCAGAGATGCTCAGGCGCAAGGGCATCCCCCACCAGGTGCTCAACGCCAAATACCACGAGAAAGAGGCGCTCTTCATCACCCAGGCTGGACGCTCCGGTACCGTGACCATCGCCACCAACATGGCCGGCCGAGGCGTGGACATCAAGCTGGGGGGCGATCCAGAGGGGTTGGCCCGGGAGGACCTGCGCCGCCAGGGGGTGGACCTGACCACGGTCTCTCAACAGCAATGGGCTGAGGCCCTGGCCCAAGCGAAAGAGATCTGCCAACGGGACCGCGAGAAGGTGCTGGAACTGGGCGGCCTCCACGTCCTGGGCACCGAGCGCCATGAAGCGCGACGCATTGACAACCAGTTGCGGGGCCGCTCTGGGCGGCAAGGCGATCCTGGCTCCTCCCGTTTCTACGTCTCTCTGGAGGATGACCTGATGCGCCGCTTCGGCGGGGAGAGGGTCAAGGGGTTCATGGAGTGGGCGGGGATGGAGGAAGACATCCCCATTGAGCACGATTGGATCTCCAAGTCCATCGGAAATGCCCAGACCAGGGTGGAGGGCCACAACTTCGACATCCGCAAGCATCTTCTGGAATACGACGACGTAGTTAACAAGCAGCGAGAGATTGTCTACCAGCAGCGCCATCAGGTGCTTAGCGCGGAGAATCTCAAGCCTATCATCATGGACATGATCCACGAGGAACTTGCCAGCCTGGTGGCTCTGCACACTGCTGGATACGCCGAGGATTGGGACTTGGAAGCCTTGCAATCGTCGCTGCGAACTATCATGCCCTTGCCAGCTTCCCTTACCGCCTCACGTTGGAGGCAACTAACGCCTCAGGAGATCGAGGAGCAGATACTCAACTTGGCCGAGAAACTCTACGAGGAAAAGGAGCGGCAGTTAGGTGCAGAGGACATGCGCCGCTTGGAGCGCCTGGTGATGTTGCGAACAGTGGACAATCTATGGATCCGGCACCTCACCGGCCTCGATAATCTGCGAGAGGGCATAGGTCTCAGGGCTTATGGCCAACAGGA
>CAZGKH010000102.1:0-5804 GCA_964525665.1 uncultured Anaerolineae bacterium
CTTGGATCTCTCTGCTCGACTCGATGGTGAGGCGGCAGTTTGGCGCTTGCGCCGGCCTCATCGCGGCCCTGGTGCTGGCCATCACGCCCGTGACGGTCTCGACGGAGCGCAACAACACCATTGATGGGCTGCTGCTCTTCGTGTTGCTGTTGGCGACGTGGGCGTTTCTGCGGGCAGTGCGACTGGGCCGTTTCCGCTATCTACTTCTGGGGGCATTTCTAGTCGGTCTGGGTTTCAACATCAAGATGCTGCAAGCCTTCATGCCCTTGCCCGCCCTCTACGCCCTGTACCTGCTCGGTGCGCCACATCCGTGGTGGAAGCGGATCCTTCACCTGGCCGGCGCAACGGTGCTGCTGCTGGCGGTGTCGCTGTCGTGGGCCATCGCGGTGGACCTGACGCCGCCGGAGGACCGCCCCTACATCGGCAGCAGCAAAGACAACACCGTGATGGAATTGATCGTCGGGCACAACGGCCTGAGTCGGTTGATATCAATGCGCAGATCTGCTCCGAAAGGGAACGCCAATCCGCCCTCCCAGCCACCCAGTGCGGGGCAACCGGGTCAGTCCCTACAGAATCCGCCAGGCCAATTCGCGCCAAATCCACCCCCGCCACCCCCCGGTGCGGGAAATCGTTCGGCGAATCCAGCACCTCCACAGTTTGGCTCCATGAATCCACCCGCCAACCCACCTGCTCAGCCGGGTGGGGGGCGAAAGCAAGAGGTCGGGGAGGCCGGTGTGCTGCGCCTGTTTACCGAGCCGCTGGTCACGGAGGCCGGCTGGCTGCTTCCGCTGGCACTACTCGGCATTCCCTTGGTCTTGGTGGTGCTGGGCACATGTCCTGGACGGACAGTACAGGGCTGGCAATGGCCGCTGACCGACAAACACCTGGCGCTGGTGCTGTGGGCCGGCTGGCTACTGCCCGAAGTCGTCTACTTCACTTTCACCTCCGGCCTGTTCCACGCCTACTATCTGATCATGCTGGGGCCACCGCTGGCAGCACTGGTGGGGGCCACGGCCTGGGCGTTGTGGCGGGTATCCGAACGGCACATGTCCTGGACGGACAGTACAGGGCGACGCTGGCTCGGCTGGATGCTGTTGGCCCTGCTCGTCGGGATGGCCATCGTCTTCCAGATGGTCACGCTCTGGAACTATCCCGATTACGGCCTCTGGATAGCGCCCACCGCCATCGTGTTGTTCGTATTGGGCCTGGGCATCCTGGCCCTGACAGAATGGCGAACCCGACCCTGGCCGGGCAAGGCTGTGGTAGGGATGACGTTTGTGGCGGCGATGGTCGCACCGCTGGTCTGGTCTGGATTAACGGCCCTCAACACCCGCCCCAACGTGGCGCTGCCTCGTTCTGGGCCAGATGCGGGACAGGCAAGGCGACAAAACATGTCAGACATCCTGTCACCGCCACAGGAAGTGATTCTCGACTACCTGCTCGCCAACACCGATCCGGACAGCTACCTCGTAGCTACGGTCAGCGCCCGTGACGCTTCGCCCTACATCCTGACCACCTTGCGCCCTGTCCTGACATTTGGCGGGTTCAGCGGCGGCGACGACGTGGTGGACGTGGACCAACTGGCGCAGATGGTCGCCAATGGCGAACTGCGGTTTGTCCTGGCTGATGACGGATTTGCGCGGCAAAAGCGGGAGATCGGCGCGTGGCTGACGGATAACTGCACCACCGTTGTCATTCCTGGCGCTACACAGCCGGCAATTGCCAGCAACCCGACGCCCCGTCCCCCTGGCCCGGGGCAGGCAAGTGTCCTGTACGATTGTGGCTAGACCTCCGAGGTCTAGAGGATGACTTGTTATGCTGAAGTTGCTACCATCGCAGACAATGTTCCAGCGTAACTACTCACCTTATGCTCGCAGCGGACCCTAGTCCGCTGCTTCAATGACGATGACCAGCGCTGAAAACTGTGAAACATGCGCTTGGCCAGGGCTACAACGACCGCTAAGGCCGCTGGACTAGGGTCCAGCGTGAGCAGGTGAGTAGTTACGTTCCAGCAAAGCTGCCTTGTGGAGACCTCGGAGGTCTGAGCCAAAGGAGCATCACCATGACCACCATCAGGAGAACCCTGCCATACCCAGTCTGGCTTGAGCAAGCAGCCAAGTTTCTGTCAGTCGGTATCCTCAACACCGCTTTGGATGCCAGCCTCTACTTCGTGCTCACCCGCTGGCTGGGATTTTCGACGCTCCAAACTCTGGCCAAGGGCATTTCCTATGGGGCTGGCATCCTCAACAGCTTTTACTGGAACAAATCGTGGACCTTCAAATCGGACGCCAGTGCAGTGACCACCTTTACTCCCTTTGCCCTTGCCAATCTGGCCGCGCTGGCCATCAACGCTGGCATCATGCACATCTGCCTAAATGCCTTCGGTCTGCACGAGATTCCGTCGCTTGCCCTGGCGACTGGCATCACCTTCTTGTGGAACTTCACCATCAGCAAGGTCTTGATCTTCACGAAGTAAACGATATGACAGCGAATCCAGGGGATTTATCGAATCAGCGAGCCTAAATTCGGTCAATCCAGGGTGATCGCCCAAGCGTTCCGCGACCTGGTGCGCTTCCGACGGCGGCTGAGCCAGGAGTTGCGCGAGGGGAAGCAAGAGAGCTGTAACTCTATGTCCGTAGGGGCTTTGGAGAAAAGCCAAACCTGAATCAATGAGGAGGCCGAATGATGAGAACTAAACTATCCCTGATGAGTTGGAAAGCGTTGCTTCTGTTATTGGCGTTGATGCTTGTGGCAGCTCTGCCCGCGGCGGTTGGGGCCCAGCCCCGTCGTCGCGACGGCATCGAAAACGTTGCGCCGACTTATGCCACACGAGGCGACGCGAACGTGCTGGTCACCATTACCCTGATGGAGGCCAGTGCGCCTCCGTCTCGCGTCAATCCCCTCAGCGTGAGGATCGGCACGCTAAAAGGAATCGCCATCCACCGCGATGAGCTAGTGATCACGGCCGTATTCGACATCTCGACCGGCGAGCCAGCCGGCGTGAATGACGTTGCCATCGAGTTCCCAGCGCCGCGAGGGACGGTGATTTTCACGGAGTCTGACGCCTTTGAGATTCGGGCCAACGCTGCTCAGACGGTTGGACTGTTCGTGAACGAAGAAGGCTCTTACGACGGCTACACCCTGTTTGCGCCGCTGCAATACGGCACGACGTACTTGATTGATAACGAGGGCAAACTGGTACATTCATGGGACAGCGCCTACACGCCGGGAAACTCCGTCTATCTGCTGGAGAACGGCCACCTTCTGCGCACGGCAACCCTGCCACGCGGCCCGAACGCAACGTTCGGCTCAGGCGGGGCTGGTGGAAGGGTCGAGGAGTTCACGTGGGCTGGAACTCTGGTCTGGGAGTTCGAGTACTCGAGCGACCAACACCTTCAGCATCACGACATTGAAAGACTACCGAACGGCAACGTGCTGATGATCGCCTGGGAGTACAAAACGGCTGCTGAAGCCGTCGCTGCGGGCCGCGATCCTGACCTGCTGACTGACGGAGAACTGTGGCCGGACCACATCATCGAAGTCGAGCCTACCGGAGCCACAGGCGGCAATATCGTCTGGGAGTGGCACGTCTGGGATCATCTGATCCAGGATTTCGATCCAACAAAAGAGAATTACGGTGTTGTGGCAGAGCACCCCGAGCTGATTGATATCAACTTTGCGCGACAGGGAAATGCTGACTGGAACCACATCAATTCGGTTGACTACAACGCCCAATTCGATCAGATCCTCCTCAGCGTCCCCCGCTTCAGTGAGGTCTGGGTAATTGATCACAGCACCACTACCGAGGAGGCGGCTGGCCACAGCGGGGGGAACAGCGGAAAAGGCGGCGACATTCTCTACCGGTGGGGCAACCCCCAGGCCTACCGCGCCGGGAATGTGGGAGACCGAAAGCTCTTTTCGCAGCACGACGCGCAGTGGATTGAATCCGGCCTGCCGGGAGAGGGAAACATTCTGCTCTTCAATAACGGCAACGGTCGTCCGGGGGGCGCATACTCCTCTGTGGACGAGTTCGTGCCTCCCACGGACACCAGCGGCAACTATGCCCTGACGCCAGGGACGGCTTATGGGCCAGAAGAACAGACCTGGATCTACACCGCCGAGAACCCAACCGATTTCTTTGCAGATCACATCTCCGGCGCACAGCGCCTTCCCAACGGCAATACCCTTATCTGCGACGGCCCCCATGGCGCCTTGTTCGAGGTCACTTCGGAGGGCGAGGTGGTGTGGAAATACGTCAACCCGGTGACCGGTGAGGGACCGTTTACGCAAGGCGATCCAGTATCCGCAGGGCAAAAAGGCCAGATCAACCAGGTTTTCAGAGCCTATCGCTACGGGTCGGATTACGCAGGGCTGGCAGATAAGGATCTGACGCCTGGGGATCCAATAGAGCTATATCCTGATTCACAGGTGACAGTCTATCTGCCAATGATCTTCAAACAGATCTGAATCAAATCTCAACTACTTCTTAACCAGTCCTAAACAACCTTCTGATATGCTATGGATGAGTGAGCAAGCTCAAACTACATTTTCAGGAGGTTGAACGATGATCAAGAACAAACTATCTGTCGCAAATCGAAAGGATCAAGAGCTGAAATCGCGCAGACTATCAATGTATTGGAAGGTGGGCCTTCCGCTTCTGATCATGGTTATCTGTTTAGCAACCTTGCCCCAGGTAATCCAGACCCAGAAAGTGCTGGCCTGTGTGCCAGAAGATGGCCCACCGACTGAACCTACCACAAGCCTTACGACCGCTACCCCAGCTTCCCTCAGTTCGGCGTCAACGGTTAGTTACCCCGTCGTAGACACCGGCCAGACCATGTGCTACGACAACGGCGGAGCGATCTCCTGCCCGCAGCCTGGGGAATCCTTCTACGGCCAGGATGCCCAGCACGCAGGGAATCAGCCCAGCTACGTGGACAACGGCGACCCTTCGACAGGCTCAGGGCAGGCTGGCACGGTGACGGACCTCAACACCGGGCTGGTGTGGCAGCAGACCTACAGCGGAAAGATGACGTGGGACGACGCGCTGGCCGGAGCCGAAACGTTCAGTCTGGCTGGCTACAACGACTGGCGGCTGCCGACCATCAAGGAGCTCTACTCGCTCATTGACTTCAGCGGCATTGACCCCAGCGGCTGGAACGGCAATGACACGTCTAGCCTGGTACCGTTTATTGACACGGACTACTTCGACTTCGAGTATGGGGATACCAGCGCGGGTGAGCGTATCATTGATGCCCAATACTGGTCCAGCACCGAGTACGTCGGCACCACGATGGGCGGCAGCGCCACCACCTTCGGCGTCAACTTCGCCGATGGGCGAATCAAAGGGTACGGCAGGACGAATCCCAGAGGCGGGGATATGACCCAGTTCGTCCGCTACGTCCGCGGCAACACGGGCTACAGCGTCAACAGCTTCGTTGACAATGGAGACGGCACCATCACCGACAGCGCCACCGGCCTGATGTGGTCACAAAGTGATAGCGGCGCGGGAATGACCTGGGAAGAGACCCTGGCCTGGGTGCAGCAGAAGAACGCCGAGAACTATCTTGGTCACGACGACTGGCGTCTGCCGGACGCCAAGGAATTGCAGAGCATCGTGGACTACACCCGCTCACCTGCCACCACCGGTTCAGCCGCCATTGATCCGATCTTCGACACGACCTCGATCGTTGATGAGGGCGGCGACACGAACTACCCCTTCTACTGGACCAGCACCACCCATGCGAACTGGACTCAATTTCCGGGACGGGCAGCGGCTTACGTTGCTTTCGGCGAGGCGTCGG
>CAZGKH010000102.1:5904-10990 GCA_964525665.1 uncultured Anaerolineae bacterium
ACGGCCCCCAGGGCGATGTCATCCGCATCTATAACTACGTCCGCCCGGTGCGCGACGCGGGCCAGTCTTCTCTGCCAGCCGATGTCAACGGTGACTGTGTAGTGGACATCGTAGACATCATGTTGGTGGCTGCGCGGTGGGGAGCGCACGATGGCGATGCCAACTATGACTCACTCTACGATTTGGACCATGACGGCGACATTGACATTGTGGACATCATGGAGGTGACGGCCCAGTGGGGAGAGACGTGCGACTGATTTGGAGGCTGGAAGCCTGTCCTGAGCCTATCAAAGGGTTGGAGACATGAAAAGTGAGTGATGAGGGAGCCGGGCCTTGAGCCTTGCTCCCTTTTGACGTGGTCTGTTCTAAGTGGTATAATCTACCTGAGAAGAGTAGCCAAGGTGCCAGGCACTTCCGCAAAGGCTGTCTGTCTCAACGACGCGGACGATTTGGAAAACCCTTCTGCATGTGCAATCCCCGGTGAAAGTGCCTGGCACCTGAATGAAATGGACACGAGGGTGTTATGCCTAAGACAATCTTAGTAGTGGACGACAAGAAAAGCTTGCGGGACCTGGTCAAGGCGTATCTGACGCAGGAGGGGTTTCGAGTCGTAACGGCCAATAACGGACGCGCCGCTCTCCACGTGGCTCGCCATGAGAAACCAGACCTCATCCTCCTCGACATCATGATGCCCGAAATGGACGGCTATGACTTCATCCGCATCTACACCAGGGAAAAAGACACCCCGATCATTCTCCTCACCGCCAAATTGGAGGAGTCGGACCGAGTGCTGGGGCTGGAGCTGGGGGCCGATGACTACGTGACCAAACCATTCAGCATGCGCGAACTCGTGGCCCGCGTTCGGGCTGTGTTGCGTCGCCTCGAAAAAAGCCCGGCCTCAGCGGAGATACTGCGCGTGGCCGACATCGTCCTCGACAAGAGTAGCCGCCAGGTCAAAGTGGGAGACCGCCCTGTTAAACTGACTCCCACTGAATTTGACTTGCTGGCTGCGCTGATGTCCGCCCCTGGCCACGTCCTCTCACGCCTAACGCTGCTCGAGCAGGTACAGGGGGTTGCTGTTGACAGCCTGGAGCGTTCCATAGACGTACACATCCGCAACCTGCGCACCAAGATCGAGCCGGATCCCAGCAATCCTCAGTATATAGAGACTGTCTTTGGAGTGGGCTATCGCTTCTACGCTGAGACCCGCCCATGAGGGAAAGATCCATGACACGGTCCTTGGTTTTCAAGCTGGTACTTGCCTTCCTGGTCGTGAGCGTCACCGGCGCGGTGCTGACTGCCCTCTTTGCTCGCTGGGCCACGTTCCGCGAGTTTGACCGTTTGGTCCTGGAGCAGGCGCAGAACAACTTCCTGGCCAGCGCCACGGTTTACTATCAAACGTACGGATCGTGGCTGGGGGTGAGGGAGTACTTCCACCGACTGGCAGTGGCGCCAGCGCCACAACCCCGACCGGGCCAACAACTGCCCCCGCCACCGCCACAACCAGAGGATAGAAACCGGCCAGGGCAACAACCACCAACCTACGTGTTTGCCCTGGCAGACCAGGATGGCTACGTGGTACTGCCAGCCTGGCCGTATCGCCTGGGAAACCACATCCCGGCTGACGAGCTGGCCCAGGGCGTCGAAATCGAAGTGGACGGTCAGGTCGTGGGGACCGCGTTGGTCACGGGGAGTCCCCCGCCGCTTGCTCTGCGGGAAGTGCAATACCTGGCGCGCACGAATCGAGCCTCGCTGTACGCAGCGCTGGCGGCAATATTGACCGGCCTGGCCTTGGGCATCTTTTTGGCCCGCAGGCTCACGCGCCCCGTGCGCGAACTGACCAGCGCCACCCGCGCCATGGCCAAAGGCGAACTTGAGCAACGAGTACCCATCCGCTCCCAGGACGAATTGGGGGAATTAGCTGCTTCATTCAACCAAATGAGCGCGGACCTGGCGCGGGCCAACGAGCTGCGTCGCCAAATGACGGCCGACATTGCCCACGACCTGCGAACGCCCCTGAGCGTGATCGCGGGATATACTGAGGGCCTACGCGATGGCGTGTTACAGCCCACGGCCGAAACCTTTCAGATCATGCACACAGAAGCCGAGCAGTTGAGCCGTCTGGTCGAAGACCTACGCACCCTGTCGCTGGCCGACGCGGGAGAGCTGACGTTAATCCGCCAGCTTGTACATCCGCGAGAGTTACTGGAACGAACAGCCGCCGCTCATCTGCCCCGCGCCCAGCAGTTGGAAATTGACCTGCAAGTCACCGCCGAAGCAAACGTGCCAGCCACGTACGTAGATCCAGAACGTATGGCGCAAGTGCTGGGGAACCTGGTCAGCAATGCCCTCCGCCACACGCCGGCCGGCGGGCAGATTTCCCTGGCTGCTGAGCAACAAAGAAATAACGTGCTGCTGACCGTGCAAGATAGCGGGGCCGGTATCGCGCCAGACAAACTGCGGCGGATTTTCACTCGTTTCTATCGGGGGGATGTGGCCCGGCAAACCCACGAAGGAGAATCAGGGCTGGGGTTGGCCATTGCGAAATCACTGGTTGAATTGCATGGGGGCACCATTTCCGTGGAAAGCACCCTTGGGGAAGGCACGACGTTCGCGATTGCCTTGCCGTGTGGGCCGTAAGATGGTACGAGCGGCCAGCTCACCAAGCGAGCCTTGCTCTCGCCCATCAATGACATCCTCTACGATCTCCTTGCGCAGGAACTCGCCAAGCGAGGTGTTCAAATCACAGGTAACTACTCACCTTATGCTCGTAGCGGACCCTAGTCCGCTGTTCCAACGACGATGATCAACGCCAAAAACTGTGAAACATGTACCTGGCCAGAGCTACAGCGACTGCTGAGGCCGCTGGACTAGGCACTTGTTCATTTATAACTTCGTACTTTACGACAGAAACTAGGTGCAAAATGGCCCCCAAAATGCGAAGTTGTTTTTGAACAAGTACTAGGGTCCAGCGGGAGCAGGTGAGTAGTGACAATAACAGTTGAATCACGAAGAGAAGGAGTCAACTACCATGTTCATGGTTTCTGAGGCATGGAAGACGGCGTATCCTGGGGCAGCAGTAGGGGTACTGGCCATGCACAACGTTGTCAATCCAGAGCATCACCCTGTGCTTGAGAAACAGAAAGAAGAGTTGGAGAACCAGTTGCGATCCCGGTTTTCCGGCCACGATCGGGCCGCGCTGAAGGCCCTCCCCACCATCCAGGCATACAACACGTACTACAAGCGCTACAAGAAGACCTATCATGTCCAGCTTCAATTGGAGTCTGTCGTCTTCAAGGGCAAGTCCATTCCTCAGGTAGCGGGGCTGGTGGAAGCCATGTTTATGGCCGAGCTCAAGAACCTGCTCTTGACAGCGGGCCATGATTTGGAGGCCATACAGATGCCGGTGGGAATTGATGTGGCAAATGGCACTGAGCGCTATGTCCGGCTCAACGGTCGGGAACAGGAGCTAAAACCAGGCGACATGATGATCGCCGATGCTCAAGGCGTCATCTCCAGCGTGATCTACGGTCCCGACCGTCGCACACGAATCACCTCTGAGACTCGACAGGTTCTCTTCACCGTCTATGCCCCTCCGGGTATTGGACAACAGACAGTGAATGATCATCTGCAGGACATCCGGGCCAACGTTTTGCTCGTCGCACCGGAAGCCCACGTGGAACTGCTGGAGGTGTATGGTGCAGAGTGAGGCACGTCTGAGCCGGCGTTTCGAGATGGCCGAGGAAGGGCCTGTGACTTTCGAGTTTGGCTTCAGCGATGCGCTGTCCCTGGAGCTGGATGGGCAGGTGATCTTCAGCGGGGAGAACACCTTCCAGGGCTTTGCCAACCGCGCGGCGCGCGGTTACGTGGAGTGGGGAGGGCAGTCCATCCGGCAGGTTTTGGCGCCTGGCACGCATCGCCTTAGCGCAGCCCTGCAGGTGAGGGAAGGGTTTGGATGGGGACTGGTACTGGCCGCTGATGGCGAGGGCCTGCGCTGGTTGCCGGCCGAATTGGGATAACCCGAATTGAAAGCGGGTGATTGACCTGCGAGGGCTTCTGCTGTATAATACCGGGCAGCAAGAATCTGAACCGGGGTGAAGCTATGGCGAACGAGGAGAAAAAGAAGGTGACGGTCCGGCGGCGTCGCCGCACCAAACCTAAGCCCGAAGGCCGGGAGAGGACCGAGGCCCCCCGTAGAAAAAGACCCAGCGACTAAGGAAGCAGATCTGGGCCGCTGGATCGTCGAGAGCTACGTCCAGGATGACCAGCGTATTGTGGACGACGAGGCCCGGGCCGAGTTGCTCAGCCGAGGCTCGCCGCTGGGGGGGCTCTTCGGCCTCTTCGGTGGTGGTGGACAGACGGCCGAGCAAGTGGCGCAACAGATGGGGCAAGGCATCACGCTGACGGCCATTGACCTGGCGGCTATGCCGGAGTATGAGACGTACGAGAGGTTGGTAGTTGAGTAGATCACATGGAAGACAATGGGCAAGCTCCGCCAAGGCGGCGAGGCGGATGGAAAACAAAGCTTTTCATCCTTGTAGGGGGCCTGATTCTCTTGGGAATGGGCTCGCTCATCTGGACCGAATCTGTGAATCGTCACCAGGCGTCTACCTATGGGATTGCCGATCCATCGAGCGCTGCTCTGAGGATAGAAAACAGAACCAGCGATTTCGCCATCACGAGGGTTACTCTCCAGAACACTGAGGGGTCTGTGGCCGTCCGCGACGTGGGTCATGAGATACGCATGGGCGAGGAAGCCGTAGTCGAGATCACGCCGGGAGCCTATCTCGTCATGGTATTCTATGGGGAAACTACCCAGACGGCTGCGGGGAGGCCAAGAGGTTCTCTGAACGCATCCTTCACGGTCTCCCTGGGGCAGGCAGTGATCTTGTGTTTGCAGGGTGGACGTTCATCTCCCGAGGGCCTCGTCTTCCTCCCCCCAGAGCTAGTGTTCAAGTAGCCGGGTAGCGGTTGGGGTAAAAGGGCTGCCTCCCAATCAGCAATTCCCGTTTTGAGGTCGCACCGCCGTAGAACAGACGGTGCTGGTCGTTTTTTGCCCCAGCATCGGCTCTTTTAGGCCGATGCG
>CAZGKH010000103.1:0-10891 GCA_964525665.1 uncultured Anaerolineae bacterium
AGGTTTTAGAACACGGATTGGCAGGATTTGCGGATTTCTCCTCAGTCCCGCTCACTTGATCCGTCAATCTTGGTGACTGGGCTTTGGACAAAATCGCGACGGCAGCCAGAAACCCGTTTTCTCGCGACAAAATGCCGTTCATGATTGCTTGAAATAGGTTGATTCAGTTAGATTCCGGTAGCGAAGTCATCAGAAAACGGGTTTCTTTCGCTTTGTCCAAAGTCCAAGTCCAGGTGAGGTATGATCCGATCCGTAAATCCTGCCGATCCGTTGTTCTTCACGGTTGCGCAACCGATCCGTTAATCCTGCCGATCCGCTGTTCTTCACGGCCGCGCAACCAATCCGTAAATCCTGCCAATCTGCTGTTCTATGGAGGTCTTACAATGTCTGAAGAACTGATTCCCATTTACATCATGGGCAAGAGGTACGAGGTGCCCTCTGTTCTGACCATCATGAAAGCGATGGAGTACGCGGGCTACAAGCTGATCCGAGGAGTAGGCTGCCGGGGCGGATTCTGCGGAGCCTGTGCCACTGTGTACCGGCTGCCGGACGACTATCGCCTGCAGGTGGGTTTGGCCTGCCAGACGGTGGTCCAGCCGGGAATGTATCTGGCCCAGATCCCCTTCTTCCCGGCCCAGCGGGCTCAGTACGTCGTCCATGACCTGGAGCCTGCCTTCCCCACTCTGGTGCAGTTGTACCCGGAGCTTCTGCGTTGTCTGAGCTGCGGCACCTGTACTAAGGTCTGCCCGCAGGATATTGACGTCAAGCAGTACATGGCCGAAGCCATGCGGGGCGACATCGCTGCCGTGGCTGATCGCTCCTTCGACTGCATCATGTGCGGCCTGTGCTCGGCTCGCTGCCCGGCCGAGGAGGCCCAGTACAATATCGCCATCCTCTGCCGTCGTCTCTACGGCAAATACCTGGCTCCTCGTTCCAAACACCTGGCGGAACGAGTGCGGGAGATTCAGGAGGGCAAGTTTGACGCTGAAGTTGAGCGTTTGAAGCGCACGAGCGAGGATGAATTGCGGAAGCTGTACAATGAGCGCGAGATTGAGCCAGATTAGTTTGTGATTGGTTAACAGGACAGGAGAGGAGGAGGGCTATGAGTTATACTCCTGAGATGCGTGAATCCATCAAGAAAGTAGAAGCTACCCGCCCTCAGCGGTTGCAGGAGACTTTCCCCATGATGACCCCCACCGAGAAGCAGGAGATCCTGAGGAGATTTCATCCTGACTACAAACCCGAAGGGATGCGTCCCATCCGCGTGGGGGTGAGCAAAGGCCAGCGCATGCCCCTGGAACTGGCCGATGTCATGGAAGGTCGCTCGCGCCTGAACGGGAAGGAGCTTGATCTGGAACAGGTGGATTTGGACACCGATGTACTGATCGTCGGTGGGGGTGGGGCAGGGGCTTCGGCAGCCATCCTGGCGCGGGAACAAGGGGCTAAAGTGATTGTGGCCACTAAGCTGCGCTTCGGCGATGCCAATACCATGATGGCCCAGGGCGGCATCCAGGCGGCCGACAAGCCCAACGACACCCCCGCCATTCACTACCTGGACGTGATGGGCGGGGGCCATTTCGCCAACGTTCCTGAGCTGGTGGAAGCGTTAGTCCAGGACGCGCCCATCGTCATCCAGTGGTTGGAATCGCTGGGCTGCATGTTCGATAAGGAGCCAGATGGGACGATGTTCACTGCCCACGGCGGAGGCACCTCCCGCAAGCGGATGCATTCGGCCCGTGACTACTCCGGGGCGGAGATCATGCGTACCCTGCGCGACGAAGTGCGCAGCTACCCTGAGGACATCACCGTCCTGGAGTTCTCTCCAGCCATCGAGTTGCTCATGGACGACAAGGGCCAGGTAGCTGGGGCAGTGCTGATGAACCTGGAGACAGGAGAGCACATCATCGTGCGGGCCAGGTGCACGGTGCTGGCCACTGGAGGCGGCGGCCGCCTGCACTACCAGGGTTTTGCTACCACTAACCACTACGGAGCCACTGCCGACGGCCTGATTCTGGCCTATCGGGTGGGCGCGCGCCTGGCCTTACTGGACACCATGCAATATCACCCCACCGGGGCCGCTTACCCGGAGCAAATTGTGGGCTTGCTGGTCACGGAAAAGGTGCGCGGGCTGGGAGCCCAGGTGGTGAATACAGAAGGGGAGCAGTTCGTATATCCCCGTGAGACCCGGGATGTGGAAGCTTCGGCCTTCATCCGGGAGTGCGCGGAGCGGGGCAAAGGGGTGCGCACGCCGACGGGGATGCTGGGGGTATGGCTGGATTCGCCGATGATCAACATCATTCGTGGTCCAGGCACCATTGAGAGGGCCTTGCCGGCCATGGTGCGCCAGTTTAGCCGATTTGGCATAGACATCACCGAAGAGCCGATGTTGGTCTATCCCACCTTACATTATCAGAATGGAGGCATTGACCTGGATCCCGAAGGGCATAGTGGGGTGCCCAATCTGTTTATCGCCGGAGAGGTCGCCGGCGGGGTACATGGCCGCAACCGTCTGATGGGCAACTCACTGTTGGAGATCACCGTCTATGGTCGCCGCGCTGGCCGGGCCGCGGCCCTCCGAGCCCCAGAAGTGGAGCTAGGTAAGCTGACCCTGGCCCATGCGGATGAGTGGAACAAACAGTTGGAGGAAGCAGGGATAGAGAACCCCATCCTGTCCCCAATCTTGTTACCCGATTATACGCGGAAAGTGCGGTGAGGGTATGAAGAAAGGAGCCGCCCTGTACTGTCCAGTTCAGGACAGTGCCTGGTGGAAGCTGGGCGGCTCTTCGATTTGGAGGTGAGATGAAAGGGAAAAAGCCACTTGTGCCAACTTCGCAGGTGGCTTTTTTGCTGTTGCCAAATGAGTCGAAATCTGGTATACTTACCAGTGCTGGTGCAGTGCATCCGAAGAACGGAATGGTAGGTATATAGTGACGAAGGGGTCCCATGAAGACAATCTTCGAAAGTTGTGAACCGCGATCCGAGGTTCTGAAAGGCGAGCTGCGGGAGGAAATCTTCGCTGCCCGGTTGAGAGACGTGATCATCGGCAGAGCCGATCCAGTCTACCAGGACCCTGCTGTCTTCTTCGACAACACTTACCCCACTGAGGGCCTCAAGCTGCTGCTGGACGAGAGCCTGGGTCGGCTGACTGGCCTCAAACCAGCCAGCAATGCCATCATCCGCCTGGAGACGTCCTTCGGCGGCGGCAAGACCCACAATCTAATCGCTCTCTACCACACAGCGGAGGGCTATCGGCCCAGCGCCTCGCTGGCGGACACGGCGCTCATCCCAACTCCAGGCTCCATCAGGGTGGTGGGCGTCGTTGGCTCGGACCTGCAGCCCTCGACGGGACTGGCTCACAAAGGTTTCAGGACCTACACTCTCTGGGGCGAGATCGTGGCCCAGTTGACCGACGATCAGCACCCTGCCCTGGTGGAACGAAGTGAGCGGGACAAGGTTGCCCCAGGTACCGGACTGTGGGAGGAGTTGATCGGCGACCAGCCCACGCTGATCATGCTGGACGAGATAGCTCGCCACCTGCGGGCAGCCAAGGCGGTTCTCACCACTACCGGCAAGTCGGACCTGGCCGAGCAGACGGTGGCCTTCCTCATGTCCCTCTTCGAGTTCGCGGCCAGCAGGGAGCAGGTGGTGGTAGTCTACACCCTGGCCGATCCTCAAGATGCCTTCGGCAAGGAGACGGAGGAGCTGCGCCAGGAACTGGCCGAAGCCAGGCGCGTCTCGGCCCGGCAGGAGCGAGTGATCACCCCCACAGGCGAGGCCGAGATTTCGGCCATCGTCACCCACCGTCTGTTCCGACGCATCGTCCGCGCTGCCGGCCAGACCACGGCTGCTGCCTACGCTACCTACTTCAAGAAGGCCCTGGATCAGGGCGCCGATCTCCCCTCTCGGGCGGCCAGGGCCGAGTACGCCCAGGAGATGGTCAACGATTACCCCTTCCATCCCGAGCTACTGACTACCCTCAACCGCAAGACCTCGACCATCCCCAACTTCCAGAAGACTCGTGGCGCGCTGCGGTTGCTGGCCAGGGTCGTCCGCCGCCTGTGGGAGACGCGCCCGCGTGACGCCTGGCTAATCCATCCCTATCACCTCGACCTGGCGGTGGAGGACATCGCTGGTGACCTGACCAGTCGCCTGGAGCGACCGGCCTTCAAGCAGGTGATCGAAGCGGATATCGTCAGTCCCAAATTAGGCTCGCCAGCCCACGCCCAGGCGATTGACACCCCCTGGCTGGAGGCTGGCAAATCGCCCTATGCTCGCCGCACCGCCACCACTGCCTTCCTGCACAGCCTGACCCAGGGCATCGCCACCGGCGTGGACCCGGCCGATTTGGCCCTGGCCGTGCTCCAGCCGGACGACGACCCGACCATGGTGGCCAAGGCTGCCGAGCGGCTGTACGACATCGGCTGGTTCTTCGACTGGGATGGGCGTCGCTACCGCTTCAAGACCGAGCCGTCGCTCAACAAGATCATCACCGATGAGATGGGGCTGGTGGGACGAACGAAGGCCAAGGCCGAACTGGACGGCCGCATCCGCCGGGTGTGGAAGATGGGATACTTCAAGCCGGTCTATTTCCCCAGTGAAGCTGGCGACGTGGACGACGACACCGACAAGCCCAAATTGGTAGTGGTCCACTACGATGCCGCTGCCGGCAACGTCGGAGAAACGGCCCCACCTGATCTGGTGCGCAAGATCTTCGACCACGCCGGGTCGCTGGAGGGCTACCGGCGCTTCAAAAACAACGTGCTGTTCCTGGTGGCCGACGAAGACCAGGTGGACAACATGGTACAGGTGGCGCAGCGGTATCTGGCCATCGGGCGCATCACTGGCGACGCCGAGCGGATGGGCGAGTTCCACGAGGAGCAGCGCAAGAAGCTGAAGAAGATGGGCGAGGCCGCCGAGCTGGAGGTGCGAGTGGCTATCACCAAAGCCTACAAATACCTCTACTATCCCAGTGCCGACGCTCCTCAAAAACACAGCAACCTGACTCGCGAGACCCTGCCGCCTCAGGACCAGGGCGAAGTCAATCAGGATCAGAGCAACGTGGTGCTGCGGGTGCTGAAGCAGTTGCAGAAGGTCCTGACGGCCGACGATCCAACCCTGCCCGCCGCCTTCGTCAAGGCCAAAGCCTGGGATGCGGGTCAGGTGACGATCTCCACCGAAGACCTGCGCCGCGCCTTTGCCCGCCGCATGGGGCTGCGCATCCTGCTCGACATAAACCAACTCAAGAAGACCGTCCGCAATGGCCTCAGTCAGGGCGTATGGCTCTACTACGACACGGAGGTGCAGGTCGGCTACGGATCGAAATCCCCTGCCCCCATGGTGCAGATCAGCGAGGACGCCATGCTGTACACTCCCCAGGAGGCCAGGCGGCTGGGCCTGCGCATCAAGGGAGAGGGGATAGAGATCACTGACGTTGTTGAGGAGACCTGCCCTGTGTGCCACCGGCCCCAAAGCCAGTGCATCTGCGGCAAAGAGATCGTTGATGTGGTTCCGACGATTCGACTCCACGCCGAGGGCGCGCCGGCTCAGGCTTTTCAGGGTATCCTCGATCAGTGCTACGACCAGGGTGTGACCAGTCTGAGCCGCCTCTTTGTGCGCATTGAGGGCACGGGCAAAGAGGGGGCCACGGAGGCCCGTGCCATGGGGCTGGCCATCTCCCAGTTGGGAAAGGGGCAATTCCGCGTGGAGCAGTCTTTCAACGCCGAGTTCGGCGAGGGCGAGTCACTGAGCCTGAATTTCAATGGCGGCTGGGATCGCTACAAGCGGCTGAAGCAGGTGACCGATGCCTTGGGTCAGGAGGCCAGCAAGCTGTTGGTCAGAACTACGCTGCGGGCCGATTTCCCCGATGGCCTGGCTGTGGACTCAGACCAGTTCCAGACCATCCATGAAGTATTCACCACTCTTGGCTTCGGGCGGATGGTGGTGGATGCTTCGCCTATGGACGACTGAAGTCGTCACTACAATTACGGGGCCTGTAGTAGCGTAGTAGCGACTTCAGTCGCTCGTTTGGAGGTCTATATAATATAAATCGTATGAAAGCACTCAGTATCCGCCAACCCTGGGCCGAGCTCATTCTCCAGGGGCGCAAAACCATCGAGCTGCGCACCTGGCAAACGCATTATCGGGGCCGCATCGCCATCCACGCCAGCCAGACAGTTCGAGAGGAGGCTTGCGTAGCCTACGGGCTGGACCCGGCCAGAGTGATACGTGGCGCGTTGGTCGGCACAGTGGAACTGGTGGACATTTTGGCGTTGGACGAGGCGGCGTGGGAGGTTTTGCGCGATCAGCACCTGTTGCTACGCGACTTCCCCGGCCCCATGTTTGGTTGGCGGCTGAAGAACCCCCAACACCTGCCCCAGCCGATTCCCGTGCGCGGCCGCATGAGTCTGTTCAACGTGCCTGATGAAGTGATAACTGGGAAGGCGCCACCGCCGCCCAAAGTGGCCTATACCGTGCCGCGCGATGCGCCGGCCTACGACCCTGAAAAACCCTTCGAGTTGCGGGTGGTGCCCCGCGATGATGGCGAATACGGTTTGGCGCTGTATCAGTGGCCCGTGGCGGCCAATAGTGAGGTCTCGAAGCCCCAGCGACTGGTGGAACTGGCTGGCGATTCGCTGCGGGCCGTGGCCGACCACGTCCTGGAGGCGCTGCGCAAGAGCGGCTACAAGGTGACCGACCTGTCCCGCAACCGCCGCCAGCCCTTCCGTCTAAACGAAGAGACCGGCCTGCGTCTGGGCCTGCTCTTCCTGGCCGTCAAGCCGTTAACCCGCATGAATCGCATCGAGGCCATCTCCAGCGGCTTGCGCACCATGCCGTCTGAGGAAGCGTACTACTGGTTCAGCAAGTGTACCGCTGAGGCTAGTGCTGCCAATGCCAGGCGTGCGCTGCGGATTCTGTTGGCGGGGGAGTGAATGTAGGGAGGGGGCTGTTGATTCGCAAGCGACCCTTCGACAAGACTTCGGCGAGCTCAGTCGAGCCGTTCAGGACACCGCAAGGAGGTGACCAATGACCCACGATCACATTGAGATCAACCCGGCGATCATGTTCGGCAAGCCGGTCATCAAGGGCACGCGCATCACCGTTGAGCATATCCTGCGCAAACTGTCTGGGGGAATGACGGTTGGCGAAATCCTGGCTGATCATCCGCATCTCACGCCGGATGACGTATACGCCGCCGCTGCCTTCGCAGCCGACTATCTGGCCCAGGAGGAGATTGTCTTTGCTAGTGGGCAGCGCCTATGAGATTCCTGGCCGATGAATGTTGCGACGCTGCGCTGGTGGACGCCCTGCGCGGCGATGGTCACGATGTCCTTTATGCCATCGAATCGCTGCGCGGCGCAACCGATGATGAGCTGCTGGCTCGATCCTTCTTTGAGCGCCGTGTCTTGCTCACCGAGGACAAAGGCTTTGGAGAGTTGGTCTACCGGCTCCAGCGGCCAACGCATGGGGTTGTGTTGTTGCGGTTTGACGTCGCCGATCGTGCCCTGAAGATTCCGCGTCTGCGCTATCTGCTGGAGCAGGAGCCTGAGCGACTGTCCGGCGCGTTTGTCGTTCTGGAGGCGGACAAGGTTCGTATCCGTCCGTTGACCTGAGCCCTGTGGGCCAATTGGAGAGTAGACGGGAGTAGTAAATAGAGATTTCGGCCAAGAAACGCAAATCCTCTCGCAGAAGAAAAAAACGTAGGCGCAAGCAGAGGCCGGCTGGGCAGCGCGGAGGCTGGATCGTTGACCTGTCAGTTGTGGAACGATTGATTGAACAGGGTAACGAGTACCTCATGATGCGCGATGACGATCTGCCCCGCGCTGAGCGCGCTTTCAAGAAAGCGCTGCGTCTCGTCCCTCCTGGGGTGCCGCCTCGTGACGTGATCCTGTTCAACCTGGGCACGGTCTATGCCCGGGGCCGCCGTTACGAGGATGCCTACCAGCACTTCCAGGCGGCTATCGCCGTCAACGCTGAAAGGCCTGAGTATTGGTTCAACCTGGCCATGTCCAGTGTCCACACCTTGCGCCTGGGACGGGCCTTGCGTGCTCAGGAGCAGTGCCTCGGGTTGAGAAGCGATGATCAATTGAGACGCATGGCGCACAAGGAACTGGTCTTTGTGCGGGGCATGGTGGAGCGTGAACTGTCAGATCGGCCCGAAGGCTTCACCGTAGAGCAACTCATCGAACAAGAGGACGCTTTCCAGGATGGTTGTGCGGCTATGGAGGCCGAACGATGGTCCAAGGCGGCTGATTCGTTCCGCCGGGTGATTGACATGGCCGACGTGCGGCCTCAGCCCTGGGGCAACCTGGGAACCTGTCTGCTCATGATGGGACAGTACGACGAGGGTGAGGTAGCCCTGCGTCGGGCGCTGGAGATAGAACCCGATTACGAGTTCGCTAAATACAACCTGACCATGCTGGAGAGACTCCGCAGAGAAGGGGGCACGCCGGACTCTATAGTGATCCCCCCTTTCACCGCCAAACCTCCGCCAGATTTGATCCCGCTGGAGTGAGACTATGCCCAAGCCCTTCGATAAACTCAGGACGCTGAAACAAAAACCACGCTTTGGCCAACTGGAACCGCAATACAACTTTGCGCTCAATCCCTACCCCGATGCTCGCATGTCCAAATGCCCCAACTGTGAGCAAAAGACGAAGCAGCGCAAGTTGCCCCTGCTCATCCATGTTGACCCCAGGCACCTGATTGCTCTCAACTACACCTGCCGCTATTGTCCCGACTGCGACCTGCTGATCGCCCATCAGGACCAGATTGAAGACTTGTTGGCCGGACTGTTTGCTCAGCGCGCTCCTTCGGTCATGGGCAATGACTACCTGATCATCGGCACGGTGGAGCGCAAAGCCTGGCGGGAGAACATGAAGCAGCCCAAACCCTTTGCCGAGATGATGGCCCAGACCCACGACTTCAAGAGTCACTCCACCATCCAGTCGTCCATGGCCGGCTGGTTTCCCGAAGGTGTGGAACCTCCGCTCCGGCAACCCCCCCCCGCCGACTGTCTGGGTCAAGCGGCGGCCGAAACGTTAAATGGCAGACTCCAAGGAGCACGCGATGCCCAACCCGCCCCTCACCCTCATCGAGTCCTGGCTCCCCTTCGAAGCCATCGGCGCGGAGAGCCAGCGCGAGCGCGGCGCCAGCAGCGCGTTGCCGCCGCTGTACTTCCTGCACGTCTGGTGGGCGCGGCGGCCACTGACGGTGAGCCGCGCCGCGATCCTGGCTGGCCTGTTGCCCCAATGGTCCGAAGACTGGCCTATGCACCTGCGCCAGAAATTCCCCACGACGGAAACGTACCAGGCCTGGTTTCTGCGCCTACTGGGCATTCAGGGCGACCCGGTAGCAGGCCGCAAGCTGATCCGGTGGGCCAAGCAGCTGGGCATCAAGCTCAAGGAGCATCCTTACGGTGGTGTACCTCGTGCCTTCACCGTCAACCCCTCCCAGGAAGACCTGGAGATGATGCTCGACCTGCTAGAGCTGACCTGGGGCACGCGCGAAATCACGGTTCTGGACCCCATGGCCGGCGGTGGCTCCATTCCCTTCGAGGCCCTGCGCTATGGCTTCACCGTGCTGGCTGGCGAACTGAACCCCGTCGCCTCTGTCATCCTCAAAGCAACGCTGGACTACCCGGCCCGCTTCGGCCCGATCCTGGCCGACGACATCCGCAGGTGGGGCGACGTGTGGGCCAAACGAGTGGAGGAGCAACTGGCCGATTTCTTCCCCCGCCAACCCGGCGAGAGCATCTTCGCCTACCTCTGGGCGCGCACCGTGGCCTGCCCGACGACCGGCAAGCCGGTGCCTCTCTCCCCCAACTGGTGGCTGAGCAAAAAGAAGACGCCGGTGGCTGCGCGCCTGCTGACCGATCCCGCCTGGGACGAACCCCGTTTCGAAATCGTGCGCGGCGATGCCATTGACTTCGATCCCAATGAGGGCACAGTCAAGCGGGGGGTAGGACGCTCCCCATGGACAGGCGAAGCCATTGACGGCGACTACATCAAGCGCGAGGCCCAGGCCGGCCGCATGGGCCAGATGCTGTACGCGGTGGCGGTGAAACGTCGGGGTGGTTTCGACTTCCGCCCCCCGACCGGAGAAGACCTGGCCGCCGTCCGTCGCGCCGAGGCAGCCCTGATCGAAACCCTGCCCCGCTGGGAGGCGGCTGGGTTGGTGCCTACCGAACAACGTTTCATTGGTCCTGCAGATCGCTGTGCCAACTATGGGATTCTTAGATCGCACGAAATGTTCTCCTCCCGCCAGCTCCTCTCCCTGGTCACCTTCCTGGAAACGTTGCGCGAGGTGGGCGCAGAGATGCGGCGGGAGATGGACGAGGGGCGAGCCACGGCGGTGGAGACGTATCTGGCTTTGGCCGTTGACAAGGCCGCTGACTACAATTCCCGTCTATGTCCTTGGCATCCGTCTCGGCAGGTGATTGCTCACACGTTTGGACGGCATGACTTCAGCTTTACTTGGAGCCACGCTGAATTTGACTCCTCTGCCAATCTGCTGCCATGGACTGTAAATCAGATTAGGGATGCCTACAAAGGTCTGGTTGGCCTGGCCATGCCCGCCCAGCCTGACCTGTGGGGTGGGCTTTCCAGTCTGCCACCCGTCGAGCGTCTGCAAATCTGGCAGGGCAACGCGATGGATTTGAGCCACGTCCCCGCTGGCTCCGTCTACCACGTCTGTATGGACCCGCCTTACTACGACAACGTGATGTATGCTGAATGCAGCGACTTCTTCTACGTCTGGCTCAAACGCTCCGTGGGCCACCTGTACCCCGAATTCTTCCGTGACCAACTGACTAACAAGGACGATGAGGCGGTGGCTAACCCCGCCCGCTTCAAGGCTCTCGTTTCCCCCTCTCCCAGGGTTGGGAGAGGGGGCC
>CAZGKH010000104.1:0-2364 GCA_964525665.1 uncultured Anaerolineae bacterium
TGGGGATTGCTTCGCTGCGCTCGCAATGACACAGTCGGGCTCTGTTTCTTAGTAGAGCTGTGGACGTAGTAGCGACTTCAGTCGCCAGGAACGGCTAAAGCCGTCACTACCCACACCTTTACCGTTCAAAAAGCACCGTCTGAACCCGGTGCGGCCGCAAGTAGAGCCTAACGGCGTTGTCCGCGTCCGGATTCAGTCCCTCGCCAGGATGCTCATTCAGGTCGGTCAGGAAGGCTCGACTGAAAGGCAGGTCAAGCCGCAGCCGAGCCTCAACCGGCGCAGGGGCGACGTTCCAGACACGAACGATCAGCCCATCGCCTTCCTCAGCCCGCTTGATGGCGCTGAGGGCAACGCTGGTAGGGCTCACTTCTACGAAACTCGTAGCTGCTGGCAGCGGCCCGTCGTGCGGCTCGGCCACCACGGCGCGCAGGGGGGCGTTGAAAGCGTAGGCCTGGGGGAAGGTGGAAAGCCAGCCAGGTGTCTCCCGGTCGCCGCCATGCGGGACCAGGGCGTAGCGAAAGGTGTACGCGCCCAGGCATTGAGCGCCAGGCAGAGGAATGCCTGGGCCGGCGTGCCCAGGCCGGACCGGCATGTCGGCGCGGGAGAGCCAGCCTACGCAGCGCAGCAGTGTGAGCAGCAGCGCCGTGCCGTCGGGCTCACGCCGTGCCTCCACCTCCGGCAGGCCACGGTTAATGAGGGTCAGCCCGGCCCGATCGTCACTCACGTCGGAGAAGGTGCGTTGGGGATGAGTGGGTGCTGGCTGCTCCGGCCAGCCACTCGTCTCCGTCGGCAGGTCCAGCGGTCGCTCGACCACATCGAAGGGCGTCTCGGTGCGAAAATGGTCGGTCTCGACGGGCGTGGGAAAGCAGATGCGCAGCCGATGATCCCTGGCTGTGTTGTTGACCGTGGTCTCGAAGTCCACGCGGCGAACGCCGGAGACCAGGCTGGTCCGGGTAGTGATGGGGAGAGTGACCCGTCTGGCCAGCCTGGCGCGGCGGGAGGCGGCCAGCCGGGCAGGCACGCGATAGCGCAGGGCGATTCCCAGCGTCTGGCGGGCCGGGCCTGTTTCCAGCAGCCTCACCACTGGTGGTCGGGCCGGCTCATGCACCACCACGTCCTGCTCCACCGGACAGTGGTTGTACACGTCTCCCCGATCGCCCTCGTCCACGAAGCGATTGAGCCCGCGATAAACCAGGCCGGTGGTCTTGTCACGCAGGGTGATGCTCCCATCCACCGGGTCGGCTTCGACGTGGTAGAACTCGTTCTCAATGCTCAATGCCCCAGTTCTCGCCTCCCGTGTCCGGCGTGCAGGGCCAGGCCGCAGGAAGTAGACACGATAGCCGTGCCCCGGCACATCCCGCGCCACAAAGGCCAGGGCCGCCTGGGGAGCCAGTCTTACATCTAGCTTCGGAGGCTTCCCGGCCGCGCGCAGCCGGCGCCGGACATCGGCGAGAGCGGCCTCCACCTGGGCCAAACTGGGCTGACCGTGCGCGCTCAGGGTCGCCATCACCACAGGCCCCGCTTGGCCCTCGTGATACCTGAGCCTCACGACCCCCTGTCCCCCCACCCGCTCAGGGTGTTCCTGCGTCAGCCGACTCAACAGGTCCTCACGATCAATGCCCAGGAGTGAGAAATCGAGCTTCTCCTCGCCCAGCTTCTGCCACGGCAAGGGCTTATCCTCTTCGTTCACCAATTCATAACCTGGCCAGGTGGGTGGTATCTGCACCTGGGCATGGACCAGGTCTGTGCGAGGCCCATCGGTTGGGTTGAAGACGACGATGGGCACGTACGGGGCGGGCTGGATCAGATCGGCGGCCCTTCGGCTACGCTCAGGACAGGCGTGGGAGCCGCCTTTGCTGATAGCTTGCGATCTACTGAGCTCAGGGCTCTTGGTCGCGATGTGCTGCACCAGGCTCGCCAGGCTGCGCCGCGTGATCTCCTCGGCGATTTGCTCCACCTGGTCGAAGCGAAAGCGCATTTCCTCGTGGACTTGATCCACACTGCAGCCACAGATAGAGTCGTGAGGGTGGTTTTGGAGCAGCAGGCTCCAGGCGTGACGCACAAAGGCATGGTTGGACTCGTGGGGGGGCACATTGGCAGGTGCATGAGTTCGCGAATGCACCCACGCTGCAAAGGCGCTGAACGGTTCCGCCCAACCCTCCAGCAGCGTCTCACAAGCCCGGTTGCGCTGCTTTATCCAGATACGGGCCGATAGTACACCGGGGATGATATTGGACCGCTGTGAACTCCGGAATTCACCTTGAACCATTTGCAGGGCAGGATTCGCGGCGCGCACGGCGGCGACGTACTGGGGCAGGGTGCCGTGGACGAGTTTCAGGTCCGGCAGGCGCTCTTCCGCAGCGG
>CAZGKH010000104.1:2464-4152 GCA_964525665.1 uncultured Anaerolineae bacterium
CGGATAAGGGCCTCAGGGCTCACCAGGAACTCATCTGGCAGCACGTACCAGGGACCGATGAGCAGCCGGCCCTTCTGAATCTGTTCCCGGATGTCGGGCTCACGCTCGGGTCGAATCTGCAGGTAATCTTCCACTACGATGGAGTGCCCATCCAGCATGAAGTGGCGGTAGTTGGGATCGCTGGCCAGGATATCCAGCAACCTGTCCACCAGGGCAACCAAGCGGATCCTGAACTCCTGGAAGGGTTGATACCACTCGCGGTCCCAGTGGGTGTGAGAAACGACGAAAGCTTGATAAGGCATAAGATGCCCTTTCTGGTTGTCAACTTAAACCAATTCTTGCACCAACTCGCTCACAAGCCGCACCCGTTCGATATCACCGTCTGGGGGTATTTCATCTGATATTCCCAGCACCAGGCGGGGGTAAAACAGTTCCACTACCTGCTTCACGCCTTCGATGTGCCACAAACTTGCCAGCGGCCTGTAACTGCTCAACCCGCTGGCAGTAATAGGGGACCAGATGCTCACTCCAGATGGGGGGCGGGTCCATAGTGGCATCAATGTTCTCGCCAAAATTGAGAATCTGGACAGGAGATTGGCACAGAACTTCGTACATGGCGTTATCCGCCTCTGACGCCACCTCGACGTAGTGTTGAATGAGCTCCGGGTGGTCGTGCATCAGGTAAACGGTTCTTTATTGCCAGGTGCAACGCACTTTCGAAGTGCGTTGCACCTTAGAAATATAGCTTAAACGTTCTTACTTCGAATGGTTTGATGTCAAAGCGTAAACAGCCGGAAACGACCTCGGCTTCGTCAATCTCGTTTTCATACGGATCGCACTCTATGGCACGAGAAGGGGGATGGAAAAACGTGACGTTCACCGTACCGCGTCGGTTCTGGTCTTCATAGAGCCTGAGAATAAGCCCGTCTCCTTTTTCTGCCATTTTCAGCGCCGATATCATGACATGGCCATTGTCTATTGACAGGAAAGAGCCGCTAGATTCAAGATTGCCGTCCCCTCCCCCTATTGGAATGGCCATAAGCGGATCGTTAAGTTCCCATGCCCGGCGCGGCGTTTCGGCCTGTCGCCAGTCACCCTGATGGGGACAGAGGCTATAGGTAAACGAATGGTGTCCCAAATCCGCCGTTGGATCCGGGTACTGTGGTCCCCTGAGCAGGGTGAGCCGCATAAGATTGCCAAAGATGTCGTACCCATACTTGCAATCGTTCAGAAGACTTACACCATAGTCACCCTCCGAAAGATCGGCCCATAGATGACCGCAAACCTCGAACTTGGCAGCGTCCCACGACGTGTTAGCGTGAGTCGGTCTTTCAATGTAGCCGTAGGAAATATCATAGGTTGCTCTCATGGCATTCACGTTGACCAGAAAGCCGGTCTTCAGTAGCCGATCTCGCTCTCCCCACTCAATCTCCGTCTCGAAATCTATCCGCGGCAGGCTGCGATAGAGGATGATCTTCTGCACGATCTTCGATTTCATCAAACTGCGTTCCTGCCGCAAAACAAGCCTCACCGCACCGGTTTCAACGATTTCAGAACGCTCGACGGGCGGAACCTCAAACTCGCGGTCTTTATACATGGGCACAATATCCCAGGCGGCATAACGTCCCGGCACATCTTCGAACAACTGGAACCTGTTGCCTTGCTCGCCTTCTTCTATAATTTCGCGG
>CAZGKH010000104.1:4252-10821 GCA_964525665.1 uncultured Anaerolineae bacterium
ACCGTATACCCCATCGGTGGGACATCACTCGCTTCGATCAGCACTCTCACCCGTCCGTCGTCCTGACCGAGAACCTGGAACGGAACGCTGTTCCCGCCGGCATCCACGATCTTGAAAGAAGTATCGGGCGCTGCCTCGAACTCCGCGACAACTACGTCCGTTCTTTCCCACGGCTGCATGTTGAACACAGCCACAGCAGCGGACTCTGATCTGATTTGATTCCCGATATAGCTCAACGCTGAGGTCAGCGCCTTGTTGCCTTTTTCAAAAACACTCTCATAATCTTTAAGAGCGTCGTGAAAAGCCTGAGTGACGTGGGAACCGGGCAGAATATCGTGGAACTGGTTTTTGAGCATCAACTTCCAACCTTGGTGCAAATCCTCCCCTGGATAACTGCCGCCCAGCAGACTGGCCAACGCCGACATCGCCTCCGCGTTTCTGTACAGGATTTCAGCCTTACGATTATTCCTTTTCAGACGCGCCTGGGTTGTATACGTTCCGCGGTGTGTTTCTAAATAGAGCTCATCTTTCCAAACGGGCAGGCTTTCTACTTTAGCTTCTATCCGTTCAAAAGCCTCCTGGCCATGGGTAAACAACGATTCGGGCATACCGGGCATATTCTTATATCGCCGTCCGCTGAGAACATCCTCGCGGTTTGGCCCGCCACGGCCGTCGGCATAACCATAGTTGTAGATTACTTCATTGCACGCTACTTTCTGCTTGTATTCATTCCAATTGGTCAGCATCACGTCCGCGTCTATTTTCGCCCCAAAGTGTGTCGCTGGCAGATGCGCCAGGATACGTGAACCGTCCGGCCCTTCCCACCAAAATGTGTTATGAGGGAACTCGTTGGTATCGTTCCAGATCACTGGTTTGTTGGTGATTAGGAATCGAAAACCTGCCTGTTTGAGAATCTGTGGGATAAACCAGGCGATACCAAATACATCCGGCAGCCAGCAAACAGACGACACTGTACTGTATGGTCCAGTACAGTGCGTTGTTCCAAACTCTCGCCACGCGAACTCCCGCCCAAATTGGAGTTGGCGCACAAACGATTCACCTGAAATCAGATTACAGTCTGGCTCAACGTACATCCCGCCTATGACTTCCCAGCGGCCACCTTTCACGCGCTCTTTGATCCCATCATAAATTTCCGGATATAGACTTTTCAGGTCTTCATAAAGCTTCATCTGGCTTTGACAGAAAAGATAATCCGGGAATTCACACATCATATTCAGCGTTGTAGAGTGCGTACGACCGATTTTCCTCAAAAACTCATTGTAATCCCACTGATACACAAAATCAAGGTGGCTATGACCTACCATGTTTAGACGGCCATCGTGTTTGAACCGACCAGAATTGTAAATGCTCTCCCGTACATAAGACCGCGCTTTCATCAAGCTCGCTCTGAACTTCTCGCCATCCTCCTCGAAGTCAATCAAAGAAATGGCTTTTTTGAGCTCGTCAAAAAGAAATGCGCGGACCTCGCTCCCTGCCTGTGGGGTCATCACTATGTCATAAGCGCACTTGAGATCGAAATAGGCATCCTCGACGTCACGGTCAAGCACCGCCAACTCCGCCACGCTGAACTGATGCACAATCTTGGGAATTTCCATCTCGTTGACGTACTGCTCAATCTCTATCTGTAGCGTTTCACCGCCCTTCATCTGTTCAGCCAGAAAAACGACCTCGTGTTTTGAGTCCAGCCCGGCCAGTTGTTCTCCATTGAGAGCTAGCAGTCCCTCGCCACCGGGTTTCAGATACAGTACACCACACTTTCCACCAAAGTTTTCTGGAACCTTTGCTTCACACCGGAAAAACGCAGTGCGGTTCTCACCTCCCCACTCATCCCCGATCCGGTAGGGTCTCCGTTGCTGGTCGAGCCATTCGTAATTTCCGGGTCCATGATATATCGCTTCTCGTATGTTCCAATCTTCCAGTTTTAGAGTCTCTGGAAACCGTGCTGTCTTTATCTTTTCAATCTGTACGCCCATCCATTGTTGCGGTGTATAGGCACTCCGCATCTTGTCTTTGATTCTGACTTGGTCCATGTTGATTCTATCTCCTGATAGGCACTTTCTGCAAGAAATGGGGGGTGCAGACCCTCTTGAGCAAGAAGGAAAATGTGGCTCTTGAACGGGCGATTGCATGAAAGGTTCCATAGCACCCCAAAGCAGGGGGATGACGAGAGCGGATTACTGTCAACGGATTTATCGGAACGGATTGAACGGAAATCGCACGTGTAGAGCATCTAATCCGTTCAATCTGATCTCGGAATCCGTTGACAGTACTTGGGGATAGTACATCTTCACACCTGCGAGTGAAGCCGGGGATTGCTTGCCTCATCGAAGCCCAGGTGAATCATGTACAGGGAGAGAAAGAGGCACATGAGGGTAAGGATCGGGGTTAGCCACCACCACCAGAGGTTCTGCAAGATGGCCGAGAAGCTGAGGGCCCAGTAGATCATCATGCCCAAGGTCATCTCTCGCTGGGGACCCAACCCCAGGAGGGACAGCCCCGACTCGGCCAGGATGGCGGCGATGAAGGCGTTGACGAAGTTGGCTCCCAGCCATTGTAACATGTGGGGCATCAACTCGCGGACGATGATTTCCAGGCCGGACATTCCTGAGAGGCGAGCGATCTGGACGAAGGCTCGCTCCTTCAGACTCAGCACCTGGGCCCGAACCTGGCGGGCGGGCGAGGGCCAGGCAAAGGCCCCGATGATTAGAGCCATGGTCTGCACCCCCAACCCCCTCACCAGGGAGGCGATCAAAATCAAGAATACGAGGGAGGGTACCGAGAGGAAGACGTCAATCAAGATCCTCAGCACGGCGTCAACCACCCCGCCGAAGTAACCACTGACAAAACCGATGAGGGCCCCTAGCAGGGTACCAATGAAAGCCGCAATCAGGCCGACTTGCAGGGAATTGGGCACGGCTTCGCTCATCTGGATGGCGACGCTTCGCCCTAGAGAGTCGGTGCCCAGCAGGCCTCCCGGTCCCGGGGGAAGTCGGGCAGGGAAGCTACCGGTGCGACGTTGCACGGGGTCCACAAAGAGGCTCCCCGCCACAGCCACGGCCAGCAACGCCAAAAAGATGATCATTCCAATGAGGAACTTCCTGTTGCGCAGGAGCTCTCCTGCGTATCCCCGCTGTGCTTCAACTCGAACCTCTGCCATGGTCTATCCCCTCCCTGCCTGCTTATAGCGTATCCTCGGGTCAATCAGGGGGTAGACCATGTCAATGACAAAATTAGCCAGGGCTACCGCGAAGACGATGAGGAGGACACCGCCCTGGATCACCGGGAAGTCGATATTCGTAATGGAGTTGTAGATTACCCAACCGAGGCCGGGGTAGGCAAAGATCACCTCGGTGATGAGCGCCCCCCCGACGATGCGGCCCAGAGAGATGGCCAGGCCGGTCGCCTGGGGCAGCAGGGCGTTTCGGAAGGCGTAACCCCAGAGGATGCGTCGGTTGGAGAGTCCCTTAGCCTCAGCCTGTAGGATATAGTCCTCGCCCTTCAAGGAGGTGATCAGGCTCCGCATGCTCAGGAACCACCAGCCCAAGGAAACAACGATCATGCTCAAGGCCGGTAGAGCAGCATGGCGGAGCACGTCCAGGGCAAAGTCGAGGGAGAGTTCCGGGCTAAGCCCTACTGAGTACGCTCCGGAGAGAGGGAAGATCCGCCATTGGAAGGCGAAGAGGAAGACAAGGATGATGGCCAGGATGTAATAGGGGATGGTGTACAACACCAGGGCTGCCCAAACGAGGGCCTGAACGAACCGTGACTTTCCCCCCCTCCATCCCGCCACGGCGCCGATCAGCGAACCCAGCACCCAACTGATCAGCGTCGTCAGCATCAGGAGGCCGATGGTCCAGGGGATCGCGGACCTCAGCATGTCAGACACGCGGGAGGGGAAGCTACCGATGGAGTAGCCCAGATTTCCCCGGGCCAGCTCTCGCAGGAAGCGAAGGTACTGTTCCCACAGACTCTTGTCCAGGCCGAAGATCCGATTGTACTCCTCAATGAGCTGCGGGGCATTCAGGCTTCCTCCGACGGCTGCCATTCTGCTGAAGACAGCGATGAGGGGATGGCCAGGAACGAGACGGGGCACGAAGAAGACAATGGTGATGGAAATGAAAATTGTCGCCACAAAGATAACGAACCGTTCCGAGAGATACCTCAAGTAAGCAATCATTCATCCCATTCTTTCAACTTTGCTCAGAACCGGCCTATCTGCCGGATGCAGCAAGTTAGGATGGGGGAGCGGCCCCAACAGGGGCCACTCCCCCTCTGTAAGTGTAATTGTTCACCTGCTCCCGCTGGACCCTAGTCTAGCAGTTTTCGGCCCGCTGCACCCTCAGGGCAGCGGACTAGGGTCCGCTGCGAGCACAAGGTGAACAAATACCTACAAACTAACCGCCCATCCGTTTACTGCGCAGGCCGGATTCCGCCGACCCACTCCCCTGTCGCGGGCGAGGGATACCCGTTGATCACCAGGTTCCAGGTCGCCCACCAACTGACCGGCATGTTCCACGGGTTGTCGGCCGAGGGCCACCCTTCCCAGTAAGTGCTGTTGAAGGGCACCAGGGCAGGCGCTTGCATGCCTGGGATGACGGGCAGTTCATCGAGCCAGATGGCCATGGCCCGGTGGAACTGATCCTTGATCTTCTCTACCTCATAAGGAGGTGTCCCCGCCATCTCGTCCACGATGGCGTCGAAGGCCTCGTTCTTGAAGCGGAAGGAGTTCCGCTCATACCAGGGCGCTGATTCACCCAGGGGCACGTAGTACTTGCTGTGGAACAGCTCCAGGTTGTCGAAGATGTAACCAGGACAGAAGGGCTGGTACGCGAGGTCGTAGTCGCCCCGCAGGCGCGCGTCGGCTTGAACGGAACCGCTCAAGGGTTGAATCTCGACCTCAATCCCTCCGGCCTCGAGCTGATCGGCCACGACGGTCGTGACCCTCATGTCCTCGGCGTTGTCGGCGTTCACCAGGAAGTTGATGTGCAGTTTCTCCCCAGCGGCCGAAGCCCAGTAGCCATCCGACCCTTTCTGGTAGCCCGCAGAGCTCAGGATCTCCTCCGCCTTGGCTGAATCGTAGGTCGCCGTCGGATACTGCTCCCTCAGGTCCTGGATGGCGTCGAAGTAGGGCTGCAGGCCATCGTAGGCAGGCCAGATACCCCAAGCAGGCACAGTCGACCCCTCGTAGGCCAGGTCAACGACGGACTGCCAGTTGATCAAGTAGGAGAGGGCCCATCGCATCTCTTTCTGGTCCCACGGGGGGTTGGCATTTTGAACCAATAGAGCCCTCGGGCACGGATCCAGCCAGGTGTAGGGAGCGTCCTTGTACCAGGCGCTGACGTTGGGATTCCTTGCGGCCACCGCCAGGAAGTCGCCCAGCGCTAGGATCCCAATCTGGGGGGTGTCAATGTCGTTAGCTGCCAGAGCGAGGGCGACGCTGGTCGGCGAACCGACGTACTGGAAGGTCATGATCTTCGGCGCTGGCTTCACCCCGAACACCTTCGTCCCCCACCAGTTGTCGTTGCGCTCCCAGGTGATGGCCGTTTCCGTGGCCTTCGCCAACGTGTAAGGCCCTGTCCCGATGGGATCAGAGTTCTTGAAGGTCAGGGGGTCCAATTCCTCCCAGACGTGCTGGGGCAGGATCGTCACCCCACCCCAGATGCCCACCGCAGGGAAGGCCTCCCGGTTCTGGTGGTAGCGGGGGTTGGCCGCTGTCAGGTTAAACCGTACGGTGAGGTCGTCCAGTTTCTCCACCGACTCAGTCCACTTGCTCACCTCCGCAGCCCAGGTCATGGCCGGGTTGGCCAGGAGCGTGTCGTAGGTGAAGACGACATCGTCCGCGGTGAACCTCTCACCGTCGCTCCACTCAACCCCATCCCGCAGGTTGACGGTGATGGCGGTGAAGTCGTCGTTGTACTCGTACCCCTCCGCCAGCCAGGGGATGTACTCGCCGGTCTGCAGGTTCTCGTAGAAGAAGTATTCGTAGACCACCTGGTGGATGCCCGACCTGGATCGGTCGGCCCCCGCGTAGACATTCAGGTTGGTGGGATCGGAGTACGGCTTGGTTATGGCGATGTTAAGGGTCTGCGCCCGGGCCGAAACCTCAGGGACGGGGAGGCCCGGGACGTACTTCGCCGCTTCCTCGGCGCTGGGGATGAGGAGCTTCCAGCCGGGATGGATCAGGCTGGGGTTGTCAATCTTGGCGAAGCTGGAATCTGTCGCGTATCGGTCGTTGGTGGCACCGACGATGGCCCCATAAGCGGGGCCGCTGCCCAGGTACTTCTCCGCCAGGGTCCAGAGGTTGTCCCCCAGCTTGACCGTGTAGGTCAGCTCCTCCTGGGCCGGCGGAGCAGCGCTGACCGCGCTCACTCCCAGGGTCAACAGCATGTAGAATATAGCTTTGGGACGCTTCCTTCACGGAGCATCCCCCATTAAACTCAGCAAGTTTCGATACCTCACCTCCTTCAGGTGCCGGCCTCGGTGTGCGAGGCGTCACCCAGTGTCTGCCAGGCTACGTCCTGAGCCCGTCGAAGGGCCACGTCCTGAGC
>CAZGKH010000105.1:0-10738 GCA_964525665.1 uncultured Anaerolineae bacterium
AAGGCCGTATAGGTGAGCCGCGATGACACGACCACGGTTAAGTGCAGTCCTACCATCCTTACAACGATGTAAGGAAAAGACTGATTCCAGTGTAAGGAAAAGGATGATTCACATAACATGGGGGAGACAGGGTTGCGCCACACATAAAAACGCCAGCCTCAGCCCACACAAGCGTGTAGTCTTGGCTGGCGTCTTATCGGTTCTGCTCCAGGCTTAGCGAAGCGGGTAGGGTTATCTGCTGACAGAAGGGGGCACGGTCTTACCCGTGTCCCTTGCATATCATCACTCGGCCAGGAGTTACTTGGGCATGTCATTTATGGCCGCAAGAGCTAGCCGGGGAGTCCAATCGGAATGCACTATGCCGAAGGCCGCCTTCTCGTCAGAGGCTCCTGACACAGGCCCGAAGTTGAGGTTCCACAGGAACATTGCTCCCACCCAACCCCAACTCCTGCCCATCTCGTAGGCCTTGACGATGTACTGGGCTTGTTCCTCTGCGGTGTTGTCGGACGCGTATTCGTAGCCAGGCGCTGGCGAGACCCCCAGGCCGTCCACTGATGCCCAGCCGAACTCCGTGGGCCAAAGCTTCTTGCCGCTATCTCCATACCTTACCATAACATCGCGAGAGCCCTCCATGGTGCCCCGGAAGACCCAGCTATGATGATGGTTGTCAGAAGGGCCCCGGAAGGCAGCCGAGGGATCGCTCCATGTTCGCCAATCGGCGTCGGGAGGGACGTTGTAGCCGCTAGGATGCACTCCCACCGCATCGCAGTAGTTCTTCAGGCCCGCCTGGTACATCTGCTCCAGGTAAACTAGGTCATCAACGGCCACGGGCGGATTGGCCCCGGTGGGAGTAGGGGCGCCGCTGACTACAATGGCGCTAGAGTCCTTGGCCTTGATGGCCTGATAGGCCGCAGCCAAGAGCTGGACGTAGCGATTGGCATCCAGCGCCTCGTTGCCCCACTCGTAGTGCAGGTTCTGCTCGTTCCAGACCTCGTAGGCCTGAACCTTGCCCCTGTAACGCTCGGCCATGGCCCCCATGAAGTCGGCCAGATCCTGAGGGTTAGCCGGTGGTCCCTCCACAGTCAGGTCGGCATTAGCGCCCCTGGCCCAAGTCGGAGCCTTGACCACGCTGAGGAGGACATTGAGGCCCGCATTGTGGCCACTGTTGACCAAAGCGTCAATGTAGCCCCAATTGATGTTACCTTTGGACGTCTCAACATCCTTCCAGACGATTTGGTGCTTGATCCAACCCAGGCCCATGTTCTTAACGGTACTGACGATTTGGGCATGATCTTGCCCCACCATGTGCACCTGAATACCATAGCCAAAGCCCGTCGGCGATGGAGGTGGGGATGGGGGCGGCGTGGGTCCCGGTGTGGGCGTTGGCCCAGGGGTAGGAGTAGGCGAAGGTGGAGCCGTGTCCGATCCTGAGATGAGCAGCACCTGGCCGGGATAGATGAGAGATGGGTTAGCGATGTTGTTGGCCGCGACGATGGACGAGACAGAGACGCCGTAGCGACGGGCGATGGAGTAGAGACTGTCGCCCCGCTGTACAGTGTAGTATACGTCACCAGAAGAAGGCGGCGGAGTAGGAGTAGGAGCAGGAGGTGGAGGTGAAGGAGGCGCCGTCCCCGAAGGTATGTGCAGAACCTGGCCAACGTGAATCACGGATAGGTTATAGATCTGGTTAGCCTGGGCGATGGCCTGCACCGTAGTGCCATAACGGCGGGCGATGGAGTAGAGAGTGTCGCCCCGTTGCACGGTGTAGTAGCCGCCGACAGGGGCAGAGGGAGGTGGGGCCTCCCCCGTAGGGATGCACAACACCTGGGCAATACGGATAAACGAGGTGTTGGAAATCCCATTGGCCTGGGCGATGGCCTGCACCGTGACGCCGTACCTGCGGGCGATGGAGTAGAGAGTGTCGCCCGAGCGCACAGTGTAAGAAGTACACGAGGATTCCGCTGCCTCAGCCATGCCAACGCCCACCACGAGCTGGGACATCAGCAAGATCACGATTAGAACTCTACCTGATGCCGTTTTCATCTTGACCTCCTTTTGTAAATGGCCTGGAGCTCAGGCCCCAGAGCGAACAATTGGAATCTGACCATCACTCTTTTCGCTAACATAATACTACTATAGATAATCGGTTCTGTCAAATATGATTTGCAAAAGTCCGCTGAAATGACTGAAACATAGTAGTAACGACTTAAATCGCCAGAAATGAGAGAACGGCGGATTGGCAGGATTAGCGGATCAGATGAGTTGGACTGAAGAGGAATCCGTGAATCCCGCGAATCCGCGTTATCCCCTCCTTGCCATCTCGGCTGCCAGCTTGATGGCCTCGACGAGGCTCTGAGGGTTGGCCAGGCCCCCTCGGGCTGAGCCTCGGGCCGAAACCTGCCAGGCGATGTCAAAGGCTGTTCCGTGATCTACCGATGTGCGAACGATGGGCAGCCCCAGAGTCACCGTCACGCTACTCTCGAAGTCATACGTTTTCACGGGGATGTGCCCCTGGTCGTGGTACATGGCCACCACAGCGTCAAACTCCCCAGCGATGGCTCGGAAGAAAATGGAGTCGGCCGGGTACGGCCCTCTGGCGTCAATCCCCATGGCCTGAGCCGCCTCCACCGCTGGCGCGATCTCCTCAATTTCCTCGCGGCCCAGAAGCCCCCCTTCCCCGCCGTGCGGGTTCAAGGCAGCAACGCCCAGGCGCGGCTTTTTGATACCCATCGCTGGCAAGCTCTCGGCGGTGAGTTGGATGGTCTCCAACACCCGCTCCCCGGTGATAGATTCGGCCACCTGGCGCAGGGGGAGGTGTCGGGTGACGTGCACCACTCGCAAAGAGCCAGTGATGAGCATGGTTGTGCAGCGTGGAGACTTGGTCAGATCGGCCAGGATCTCGGTGTGGCCGATGTAATCGTAGCCGCCCAACTGCATGGCTTCTTTGTTGAGAGGGGCAGTAGCCATGCCCTGGGCTTCACCAGCCAGGGCCAACTCGCCCGCCCTGAGCACATATTCCACCGCTGCCTTGCCGGCCATGGCGGAAACCTCGCCTACCTTCAGCCTGGCGAGGTCAATGTTGGCCAGGTCTAGCACATCAATGCTTCCCAGCTCGAAGCGACCAGCCCCCACTTCGACGACGGGCTGCAAGTTCACCCGCAGTCCCAGCATCTGCCTGGCCCGGGCCAGAACGCCCGCGTCCCCCACGACCAGCGGTCGGCAGAGGGCGTACATCTCCTCAAGAGCCAGGGCTTTGACCACGATCTCCGGCCCCACCCCCGCCGCATCTCCCATGGTGATAGCGATGATCGGTCGAGAGCTCATCTTCATCTCACATCATCCTCTGCAGTAGAGGTCAGCCATTGAAGGAGATTAAGATACAACTGGGCATTGTCGAAGTTCTTCTTTAGATCCATGTAGTCGGATAAGAAAACCTCCCAAGTTCCGATGGCTGCGAATCTCCCTGCTCCACGGGTGCTGACGGCTAAGAGCGGCACATCCTTTTTCGTGGTTGGCGTCCAGGTTTGTATACGACCCCTGTCAACGATCACTGCCTCTTTGGTTAAGCTATGGGGCCCTGAGCGGAGAATCACCTGGGCTGGGTCATCCACTTTTAGTGAACAGCAAAGCGGGAAGCAAAGCCGGCCGATGCCCTGGAGAATCTCGTGCTGGGGAGGAATGTCCTCAACAACAATGTTGTAGCGATAACGGTGATAGTGCACGGCATCCTCAACCTGGTCATGGTTGAACTCGACGCCGAATTTCTTGGCCAACTCGGACAGATTGCTCTCGTGGTGTCCGTCTCCAGTGTAATAGCTCATCACTAACAGACTCCCGCCTTTCTCTACAAACCTCACCAGGTCTCTGATCTCTGACGGCTGAAGGTGAGTATGATATGGGGCCACTATGACCAGCAGATCGCAACCTGTCAATTCCTCTGGCTTGGTTATCTTCTTGGTGAGAGGCGCAACTTTATAACCCGCCTCTTCAGCGAGTTTCCTAGCCGCACTATAACCGTATTCATCTACGAGAGGGAGCGGTCCCCAATCCCACCGATGCTGATTGTGGCTCTGGTCGAACCATACTTGCTTACCGCTCGCGCTTGTTCCCTGCAATCCCCGCTCAATCTCTTCCAGAAACTCCGTCGCGTCGCAGTCAATGACCTGGACGTTCTTCCGTTCCCAGTACTTGACGTCTAGCTCGCGGGGGCGGAGCTGCACGGCATAGGCTCGGCGCTTATGGCGGCCAAGATGACGCACCACTTCGTGGTAGAGCCGCTTGAAGTCCTCATCGGCCAGGCCAAAGCCCAGAAAGAGGATGGTCTTGGTCGTGAAGTAGGCGCCGACTACCTTGGCGATCTCCGGCAGGCGATAGAAGACGTCGTAATAATCATCGCCGGTGATGACGATGGTGTCCTTCTGCTCAATGGAGCCGTGCAGCTTGATGAGAAGCACCTTCTGCTCGTCGGCGAAGGTGATGTCGGGATCGCGGACCACCTTGACAAAGGGCTTGCGGGCCTGGCGCAGGGCTTCCTCCAGCAGGTTGTCCCAGTTGGTGGTGATGACCTTGTTGAAGGGCAAGGCAGCGATGAGCTGGTGGGTGCGCAAGGGTGAGTACTTCGGATCGTCAATGAGGTTGATAACGTACTGGATGAGGCTCTGGTAGCCCAGCCTCAACTCGTAAGCCTGAGCTACCTCAGGCAGCCCCATCCCGCTCACGTCTCCTAAGTCCGCCCGCTCGGCCAGTTCCTGGGTCACCTGCCAGCCGCTGGGCAACCCTCCTGGCCCCATGGATATGCCCGCCCCGCAGAAGAGGACGACGTTGCCTTTTTGGACTTGCTCAATCAGTTCGGTTGGAATTTGCATGGTCATCATCGTCGCTCAATGAGCAAGCCGCCTTCTTCGCCTGCGGCAACGATAGCACTGAGCTTGGCGCGAGCATTGGCTGGAGCAACCCAAAGGTACTCAGATCGAATCCCCACAGAAGAGAGATTGTTGGACACCAAGCCGGCCAGTTTGTCAGCCAGCTCATCGTCCGGATCGTAAAGCAGTACCGCGTCGAAGCCGTTGGCGTAGCCAGCGCCAGCCAGAAGCTCCTTGGCAGAATCCGTGCGGTATGCCATCCCAGGCAAGGTCTCTTCCGAGGGAAAGTCCACCAGCACTACTTCACCGACTTGCTTTTTGAGTTCACCCCAATTAATGCCGAATCCCAGCGCGTTTTGCACCGACTCGTTGGCGAAGGGTCCACCACCAATCAACAGGGAAAACCGCGCCGATATGCTGATGGTCGTGCTCACTGGGCTAGACACCTGATCGGCTGTATCGCGGGCCGTAGCGTAGATGGTGAACTTCCCATCCTTGCCTGTCCATTTCAAAGGAGGCCATCTCTCACTACACCGCGTTATCTCGCCACAGCTAGCCTCACGTCCCTTATCAAGGTACTCATCGCCTGTGTTCTCGCCCCGCCACCCAATGGACTGCAAGCCAAAATCGTCCCGGGCGGTCACGCTGATCACAAACGCCTCTCCTTGATGGATGGTGGACGGCTCCACCGATATCTGCTCCACCACCGGCAGGCCATCAACGGTGATTTCCACCCGGCTAGACTTGTCATTGGGCCAGAGTATATCAAGCCAATTGGCCTCATCCGGGCTGTAGTGCGGCGTAAACCAGTACACACCGCCCAAGGAGAAGCTCCTATGCTCTGTGTAGGTGAACTCTTCTCCGGGCGCCAGCTCGAAGTTATCTATCGGGCGGAAGTCCTGTATGGAACCGTCAGGGCCTCTACCCTTGACCAAGAACTTGGCGGCTCTGAAGGTCTGCTCCCCGTAGTTACGCACGCTAAAAGTCGCTTTTGCCTGTTCTCCGACAAGCAGTATGTTATGGGCAATCACCACCTCCAACGGAGAGATCAGGCGTACATTCGCCGGCTTGGGAGTCGGCGTAATCGTCGGGGTAGATGTTGGAGTATGTGTTTGAGTAGGTGTTGACGTGGTTGTGGGAGTGGACGTCGGCATGGGCGTAGGTGTACTGGTGGGCGTGCGCGTCAGCGTCACCGTTGGAGTGGATGTTGGAATGGGCGTCGGCGTTGGAGCCGTTGTGGGCACGTCGGTGGGGGCCGGCGTATGGGTCGGAACCGACTGGATTTCTCCATCTGTACAGGCCACCGCAACTAAAGCCAACAACACTAGACAAATAACCTGCACTATGCGTTTGACAGTCATGATCTACCTCCTCTCGTTTTCACGCGACCACCCAAATTGTAATCGCGCAGATGGCGATGGCCCTCACTTGCTACCATCGCTCAATGAGTGAACCACTTTCACCAGCAGCGATCATACTGGCTACCCGATCCAGGTCGCACACAACTCGTTGTTTCCCTCGTTGGATTCAACCACATATCCTTACCGAATTCACAGTGATGCACCCAGTGCAATTGGGATCGTAGCAGTCGCCGTTTACATCACTGCGATCCATTCCTTGCCCAGTCAGGTCTGCAGGGGCCAGCACGTTTATTGTCGCACTTCCCACGCTGGACAACTGACCAGTTGTATCGCGGGCTTGAGCGTAGACGGTGAACTGACCATCTTTGCCTGCCCATTTCTGATTCCAGTTCAACTCACACCACGTTATTCCGCCACAATCAGCCTCATCGCCAGTGCTAAGATACTCATCCCCTGTGCCTTCGATCCGCCACCTTATGGACTGCAAACCGACGTCGTCGCTGGCAGTCAATCTTATCCTGAACTCGTCCCCCCGATAGATGGTTGCCGGTTCTACGTATACTCCCTCCACCACCGGCGAGTTGTCCTGCCTGACGGTGCAATATACATAACTGACCGCACCGTCAGGCCAAGTTATGTCGAGCCATTGGGTGCCATCCGGACTGTAGTGCGGCGTGAACCAGTACTCCCCTGGGCCTGAGAAGGTTCTGTTATGTAGATAGGTATACTCACCTCCAGGAGCCAGGGAAAAGTTCTCTATCAGGAGGAAGTCCTGCATGGAACCATCAGGGCCTCGCCCCTTGACGCCGAAGTATCTGGCGGTGAAGGTCTGCTCCCCATAGTTGCGCACCTTGAAGGTCGCATCCACGCTCTGTCCAACAAAGGGGCTGAGGTTGGTGATCTTCAGGTCGGAGCTCAAACGCACGTCCGCCGGCGTGCGGGTCGGCGTTCGTGTTGCCGTGGGCGTGTTTGTAGGGGCTAGCTCATCTTCTTCTGAGGGGAAGATCTTTGGCTTGATAGACCCCACATCCTCAGGCTTGCGCGCCGCACTCACCCAATCATCCACTGCCGACATCTCGACATCACTGGGAGGCCGGGGCGCTTCGCGAGGTTTCACATAGGTTGCCTCGCCAGGCTGGAGAGTTACCGTTCGCTGTTGAGCCTCTACCTGCGCTTCTCCTTTGTAAACCACCACCGAAGTCACTCCGTCTTCGTCAACGGAGATCAGATATTCCGTGGATACACTGGTGATCGTTGCCCACTCGGTCTCGGTGACAACGACCACACGCTCTCCTGCTCGTTTCTGCAACTCTTGAATCGTCGTGCCCAAGGCGAGGTAAAACTTGACCAGGGGTGAAGCATTGGGATCGGGCGCCGCCTTCACCTGCAGTCTGGTCTCGACAAAAATCTCCACCCTCAAAAAGTCAGAGAAGGTCAGAATGCCCAGGCCGTTTTCATCGGTGTTGATCTCATCGCCAGTGCCCACCGGCTCATGCTGAGTGACGGGCACCTCTTTGATAGGATCATCCGGATGGCGGCACTGTACCAGGTAACGCTCGGCTAAGAGATCGGCTGTACGGTCAGGTATGGGGGTTGGGGTATTGGGCACCGGGGTGGGAGTCGGCGTGTCCGTCGTTGGTGTGGAAGTCGGCGTGTCCGCTACCAGCGTGGGGGTTGGCGTATCCACTGCCGGTGTGGGGGTGCCCGTCGCTGGCACCGGGGTGGCTAGTGCCGGTGTGGGAGTGTCCGTCGCTGGTATCGGTGTGGCTGTCGGGGTCGGAGTCGGCGTGCGTCTACAGCCTCCCACAGCCAGAACCAACAGCGCCAGACAAACAATCTTCGCCATGCGTTTGGCGGTCATGGCCCACCTCTGGTCATTTGCCAGTGACAAGGAAAGGAGCAGTGTTGGGATCGCGTCGAGGTGAACAACATTGGCCCCCTGTCATTACCGTCGCTCAAGAAGCAAACCGCTCTCACCAGCTTCAATCATGGCAGCCAACTTGGCACGGGCATCAGCGGGATCAATCCAAAGGAACTCTGGGTCAATACCGAGATCGCCAAGATAGCTGGCGACCCATTTCGCCAATTCAGCAGTCAGCTCGTCGCCCGAGTCAAACATCAGCACCATGCCAAAGCCATAGTAGTATTCAGTGTCAGCGAGGATCTCTTTGGCCCGATCCAGACTGTACGCCGGTTCTGTGGGGCCAGCCACGGTCTTCCCTGAGAGGAAGTCCACCAATACCACTTCCCCGATGCCGTCTCGGAGCGCGGCCCAATCAATACCGAATCCCAGGGCCTTTTGCACGCTCTCATCGTAAAAGGGACCACCACCAATGGAAAGAGAAAACCTTGCCGTTGCTGACGGTGCCAAGACGGTTATCGTCGTGCTCTCTACGTTAGATAGCTGACCGGCCGTATCGCGGGCTCGAGCGTAAACGGGGAACTCGCCCTCCCTGCCTGTCCACTCCAGGGACCAGCTCAGCTCGCACCATGTTATCCCGCCGCAGTCAGCCTCGTCGCCGCTATCAAAGTAGTCATCCCCTGTGCCCTTCATCTGCCACCAGATGGACTCCAGACCAATATCGTCGCTGGCAACCAGCGTTATCCGGAACTGCTCCTCCTGATAGATGGTTGACGGTTCTACGTATACCCCCTCCACCACTGGCGGATTGTCCTGAACGACGGTGGCTGCGACAGCGAAATAGCCTTTTCGGTATGCCACATTGCCCGCCCTATCGAAGGCCGCAACCTCGTAGCCATACTCACCCGCAGAGTATGGCCCCCCCGTCGCTTCGCAAGACGAATCCTTGCAGGTCACCAGCCGTTGGCCCGGCATCTGGATCTCGATGCGGTCCAGCCCACTCTCGTCGTCTCCCGCCTCCACACTGACGGTTACCTCCTGGGTCTCATCCATCTCCTCCGGCCAGTGTCCAACCTCCAGCCAGGGATCCGTTTGATCCTCCGCCTCGCGAGAGACGACAGTGAAAGAGCCTTCTTGGTGCGTCACATTGCCCGCGTTATCGAAGGCCGCAACCTCGTAGCCATACTCACCCGCAGAATATGGCCCCCCTGTTGCCTCGCAAGACGAACCCCTGCAGGTCACCAGCCGTTGGCCCGGCATCTGGATCTCGATGCGGTCCAGACCACTCTCGTCGTCCCCCGCCTCCACGCCGACGGTTACCTCCTGGGTCCCATCCACCTCCTCCGGCCAGCGTCCAACCTCCAACCAAGGGTTCGTCCCATCCTCCTCTTCGGACGGCTGGATCACTGGACGAATCGGTCCCACGTCTCCAGTCCCCCCTAGTCTCTCCAGCCACCGCTCGACCTCGTCTATGTCAACATCAATTGGGGAGTGCGGCGCCTGACCAGGCTCCACCCACGTCGCTTGACCAGCGCGGACGACCACCGTTTGGCCCTGAGCCTCGACTTCCACCTCCCCATCGAACACCACGACCCAAGTAACCTCGTCGTCGTCCACGGAGACCAGATACGCCGTGCCTTTGGCCCGGATGGTCGCCCAACCCGTCTTCGTGGTCACATCCACCGCTTGGCCTGCCCGACGCTGCAATTCCTGACGTGTTGTCCCCAAAGCAAGATAGAGCTTCACGATAGGAGAAGCACTGGGGTCAGGCGCTGCTTCCACCTGCAATCCTGTCTTGCGGAAAATCTTCACTCGCAAGAAGGCAGAGAACTTCAGGATGCCGACGCCGTAGCTATCCGTGTTGATCTGATCGCCCGTACCCACTGACTCAGACTGTCCAACACGCACCTCTTTGGCGGTCTGGCCAGGGTAACGAAACTGTACCTTGGCCCTCTCGGCTGAAAGCTCGGCAGTACGGTCAGGTACGGTGGTTGGAGTATTTGTCAGCGGCGTCGGTGGAGCCGTCGGGGTCGGCTTGCCGCCACAGCCTATCAGAAACAGAGCCATCAACACCAGGCAAAAAAACTGCGCCATCCGTTTGCCACTCATGGCCCACCTCCCGTCGCATTCTTTGTTTCCGATCTGGCTACCGGCGCTTCGCCACGGGCGATGCCATAGGCAATTGCCAGGCCGATGATCGGCCCAGCGGCCAGGGACAGAATGAGACTCACTTCTGGCAGAGTCCCTATCACCGCTAGCAAGCCAAAGCCCAGGGCGCCACCCAATGCCCCACCCACCAATTTGGCCCAGGGCGATCGGCTCATCCCTGACACGATGGCTATGCCACACGCCAACAGCGCGCCCGCCAGGGCAGCTGACGGCATGACAGTCAAGGGAGACTGGCCATAGGCCAGGGCGTAAGGCCCCAATCCGGCTGCAAAGCCGACAGCCCCTCCCACAGCCCCGCCTAATGTCGGAGCTAGCACTCGCCGTCCCGGGCCTAGCGCCTGTCCTGTGCTTATACCAAGTGCCACGAGGCCACCAGCTATGAGACCCAAAATGCCAAAGATGACAATGGCCAGGGGGATTATGGCCAGAGTCATGGCCATGCCCATAGAGTCCCCATATATTCGTGCAAAGTTAAGGCAAAACAC
>CAZGKH010000106.1:0-10646 GCA_964525665.1 uncultured Anaerolineae bacterium
CTATGACGATCCACATGATCCACGACAGCACCGCCACCACGATCTGGTAGATCAAGGACTGCAAGGCTTGTCTGGCCACGTAATCCGACTCATCTTTCTTGACCAGCCAGATGACGAAAGCGGCCACGGGCCCCAGAAGGCCGACCGTGATCGCTGCCAGGAGAATGCTCAGATGGGCCAACATAGCCCACGTCTTTTCATCACTGGTGATCTCGGTCTCTTCAAGAACTTCCTGTGAGAGCGCCTTGACCTCTTCGTTGCTCTCCCTTGTTTCTTCCATCATGCCACTGCCTCCTTTTCGCTCTGCGAGCTTGGGTTGGCATTATTCTATCACACTATAGGCAGATGTCAATTGAGGTTGACAACAAAGGCATATACGTGCTATACTTCTCCGCAATAGATAACTACAAAATCTGAGGAGGTAAAGTATGCCGATACCTGATACAGCCAAAGAGATCATCGAGGCCATGCCCAATGCCTTTGTGCCTGAGAGGGCCAAGGGCCTCAAGGCCACCTATCAGTTCGAGCTGACTGGCGAAGGCGGCGGCAACTGGGTGATAGAGATCGCCGACCAGCAATGCCAGGTTCGGGAAGAGGTTGCCGCTGAGCCTGACGCTACCATCAGCCTGGCGGCCGCCGATTACGTGGCTTTGGTCAAGGGGGAGCTGGATGCCATGGGGGCCTTTATGAGAGGCAAGCTCAAGGTCAAAGGCAACATCGGCCTGGCCATGAAAGCCCTCAATCTCTTCCAACACCCCCCATTCCCCCCAACTTTGGGGGGCTAGGGGGGAGACTGATGAAGCTAATCGTAAACCCGACAGCGGCCAATGGCGCGGTGGGCAAGAATTGGTTGCGCATACGGGACTTTCTACAGGCCGAGGGAGCTAAGTTCGACGCCGTTCTCACCGAGGAGCCAAGACACGCCACCCAGTTGGCTCGGCAGGCCCTCGACGACGGCTATCGAAGCATCGTGGCCGTGGGCGGGGATGGCACTGTCAACGAGGTGCTCAACGGCCTGGTGGTGAAAGGAGCTGTTGATCCAGAGGTGACCCTGGGCATTATCCCCTGGGGCAAGGGGGCCGACTTCGCGCGCATGGTGGGCATTCCCCGCGACTACGCGGAGGCTTGTCGCCACCTCTTGCGCAGCGAGCCTCGTCCCGTAGACTTGGGGAGAATAACCTGCTTCCGCGAGGGGCGAGAGGTGGAGCGCTATTTCATCAATGCGGCTGGATTGGGCTTCGACGGTGAGGTGTCAGAAGTGGTGAAACGCTTCCCCAAGGTTCTGGGGGGCGCCGCCACTTACCTGGCGTGTCTCCTCATTGGCCTGGTGACCTATCGGAACAAGAACGTGGAGTTTTCCTTCGATGGCCAGTCCGCGAGGGGACGGGTCAATTCGGTCATTGTCTGCAACGGGCGCTATTTCGGCGGCGGTATGTTCATCGCGCCCGGCGCCGCGTTCGACGATGGCTTGTTCAACGTGGTCGTCCTGGGCAACCTGAACAAGCTGGAGGTTGTGGTGAACCTGCCTCGGATCTACAAGGGCACTCACCTGACTCACTCCAAGGTGAGTCACTTTGCCGCCAAAGAGATCCACGTCGAAGCCAGAGAGCGCATGTTCCTCCAGGCCGAAGGGGAGCTGATCGGGGAAGCGCCAGCAACGTTTCGCATGATTCCACGGGCGCTGCGAGTGCTGGTTTGATGGGGCAACGAGGCAACGAGCAACGAGGAGGGGAAATGATATCGCAGGAAGTTGATCTATTGGTGGCTGGCGGCATCGTGTTGACCGCCGACTACGATTGGAACATCTATGACCCAGGGGCGGTGGCTGTGGATGATGGAGCCATCGTGGGCCTGGGGGCACGTGAGGAGGTAGAGCAGGCATATCGCGGGCGGGAGCGGATAGATGCCAGCGGCAAGCTGGTCATGCCTGGCCTGATAAACGCTCACACCCACGCCCCGATGACTCTGTTTCGCGGCATCGCCGACGATCTTCCGTTGGAGACCTGGCTGCATGACTATATCTGGCCAGCGGAGGCTAAGTGGCTCAGCCCGGACTTCGTCCGCCTGGGCACTCAGCTCGCGGCGGCGGAGATGATCCGCTCTGGCACCGTCCTGTTCTGCGACATGTACTTCTTCGAGGATGACATCGCCGAAGTATGCAAGGAGGCCGGCCTTCGCGTGGTGGTCGGAGGGGCGCTGGTGGACTTTCCCAACGCCAATTACAAGACTCCTGAGGAAGGAGTCAAGTACAGTGAGGATCTGCTGCGCAAATGGGACAATGATTCCCTGGTAGTTCCTTCGATCCAGCCGCACAGCCCATACGCCGCCTCGTCGGAGCTGATGCAGCAGGGCAAGGCGCTGGCCGACCGGTATGGCGCACCCTACTTGCTCCACGTGTCCGAGACCCAGAGCGAGGTGCGGGAGAGCATCGAAAAGTATGGATGCACACCCGTTGGTCGCCTGGCCGACCTGGGTGTCCTGAGCTCCACCACCGTAGCCATTCACGGCGTGCATCTGACCGACGAGGACATCGAGTTGCTGGCCCAATACGAGACTGGCGTGGTTCACTGTCCGGAGAGCCAGTTGAAGCTGGCCTCTGGCCTCACCCCGGTGCCGAAACTGCTGGAGGTGGGGGTCAAAGTTGGGCTGGGAACCGACGGCGCGGCCAGCAACAACGACCTGGACATGTTTGGCGAGATGGGGACGGCGGCCAAGGTTCACAAGATGATAGCGGGCGATCCCACCGTGGTACACGCCCGCCAGGCGTTGGGCATGGCCACTCTGGAAGCGGCCCGCGTGCTGGGCCTGGATGATCGGCTGGGCTCGCTGGAGGTTGGGAAGCGGGGGGACATCATCGTTCTGGACCTGGACGCGCCGCATACGGTGCCGCTGTACAACGTCACTTCGCACCTGGTCTACGCCGCCCATGCCAGCGATGTGCGCACCGTTGTCATTGACGGTCGGGTCGTGATGCGAGATCGCGTGCTCCTGACCCTGGATGAGGGCGACATCTTCACTCGCGCCAGGGAGGTGGCTCGTGAGATCGTTGCCAGTTGGGGGGCGAACTGATTTGTCTGCCAGATGGGAATGTGATAGAATATTGGAATGACTGATAAGTGCCGTTTGCAACTGATTACTCTGTCTCTGGGCCAATGGAACACCAACTGCTACGTGCTCATCGGCGGTGGGGAAAGCATCATCGTGGACCCGGCTGCCGAACCAGAGCGCATGCTGGCTGCCGTCGAGGGCACGGTCGTCAAAGCCATCCTGCTCACCCACGGCCACCTTGACCACGTTCAGGCCCTCGACGCGGTGCGCCAGGCCAGCGGCGCGCCCCTGGGCCTGCATCCGGCTGATGCAGCCGAGTTTGGCATCGTCGGCGATTTCAGCCTCAACGATGGCAACGTTCTGGCGCTGGGCGACGGCGAGTTGACCGTGGTGTACACTCCCGGCCACACGCCGGGGAGCGTCTGCTTCCGCTTTGGGCGGTGCGCCGTGGTCGGCGACACGTTGTTCCCCGGCGGGCCGGGGCATTCCAGAACGCCCGAAGCTCTCGCCCAGATTCTCGCCAGCCTGCGCGACAGAGTCTTTACCTGGCCCGACGACACTGCTTTTTATCCTGGCCACGGCGAGGGGAGCACCATCGGCGCTGTCCGCCCGGCCTTTGAGTCGTTCATGGTCCGCCCGCGCTCGCCAGAGTTTTGCGGCGACGTGGAGTGGGCTTGATGGCACCTCAGTGGCAGACTGACCTTTAGCACCTCAAAAGGAATTGACTCGATAATGAATGTTTCGCTTCAACTGACCATAGGAATGGGCGCTGCCCATCGTAACCAGTATCTCTTCTCCGACCACTATCTGAACAATCTCTTGCCTGATGATGCCCGCTGGTCGGTGGCCCTGCCAGAGGCCGAGACATTCCTGGCCGGGCTGCAGGATCTTTACGCCAGGGATAAGGATCAGCTTCCAGAGTACAACGAAGACCAACTGGAAGATCACTGGTTCAAACCGATCCTGACCCAATTGAGTCACACCTTCGAGCGCCAGGCCAGCGTCTCCGGCCTGGAGGCAGGCGTCAAGCGGCCCGATTACGTCTTCTTCCCTGACCAGGCCAGGCGCCAGGCTGCGGTGAGCGCGCAAAGGACCGAGGATTACACCGCCGACGCCCTGGCTGTCGGTGAGGTCAAGCGATGGGACACCGCCCTGAGCAAGAAGCGAAAAGGCGGCGGGGCCAGCTTCGAGGCGCAGAACCCCAGTTGGCAGATTGATTATTACGTGCGCGCCACCGGCCTGGACTGGGGTATCTTGAGCAACGGGCGGCTGTGGCGGCTGGTGCACAAGGACAGCAGCCAGCGCCTCTCCATCTACTACGAAGTGGACCTGGTGGACTTGCTCAGTCGCGGCGACGCTGGCGCAATGCGCTACTTCACCCTCTTCTTTCGCCAGGCGGCTTTCCGTCCCGATGCCCAGGGGCGCATCTTCCTGGACGATGCGCTGGCCGCCAGCAACGCCTACGCCGTGGCCCTGGAGAAAGACCTGAAGCAAAACGTCTACCAGGCGTTGGAGCACCTGATGCAGGGTTTCCTCGATCTGTCAGCCAACCACCTGGGGCCGGACGATCTTCGCGCAGTCTACGACAACAGTCTCTACTTGCTCTATCGGCTGCTGTTCATCCTCTATGGCGAAAGTCGTGGTCTGTTGCCGCTTCAGGACGACCAGTACCGCACCAACTATAGCCTGACGCGCATCAAAGAGGACATCGTGGGGCTTGAGTTGCTGCCAGCGCCGATGACTACCCTCTACTGGGGTCGGCTGAAAAACCTGTTCCGCATCATCAACGGCGACGACGCTGAGTTGAACCGCTATCTGGGCGTACCGCGCTATAACGGCAGGCTCTTCGACCCGGAGCTGCACCCTTTCCTGGAGGAGAAAGCCGTCGGCGACCGGGCGCTGATCGAGGCGATTGATCTGCTCAGTCGGCGCGTGACCGACGCCGGCCGTGAGTTCGCTGACTATCGCACGCTAGGTGTGCGTCATCTGGGTTCCATTTACGAAGGCCTGCTGGAGTACCAGCCCCGCTACGCCAGCGAGCCGATGGTGGCCATCCGCGACCGCAAAGGCGGGCGTTGGGTCAAGGCCGACGATGCACCCGACGATGCCAACGTGATCGAGCGACGTGACACAGGGCAGGTCTACCTGGAGACCGACCGCGGCGAACGAAAAGCCACCGGCTCCTACTACACCCCGCAGTACATCGTCGAGTACATCGTGGAGAACACCGTAGGGCCGCTGGTCGCTGAGGCGGTGCAGCGAGTCAAAGCACGAGCCAAGACGGCGAAGGGCAAAGCCGCCCGCGCCGAGGCCGGACAGTCCCTGGTGGACGAGATCCTGAACCTGAAGGTCCTGGACCCAGCCATGGGCAGTGGGCATTTCCTGGTCGAGGCGACCGAATCCCTGGCTCTGGCGCTGGCCACCGATCCCTACGTGGAGACCGAGGCTCCGGTGGAAGAGGACCTGACCTACTGGAAGCGGCGCGTGGTGGAGCGCTGCATCTACGGCGTGGACAAAAATCCCCTGGCGGTGGAGTTGGCGAAACTGAGCCTCTGGCTGGCGACAGTGGCCGCCGACCGGCCGCTCAGCTTTCTCGATCACCACCTCAAGTGCGGCGACTCGCTGATCGGCGCGCGGGTGGATGATCTGGGCGGCGTGCCGCCGGTGATGCTGAACAAAAAGATATTACGGGAGCGAGAAACCCGCTACAATGCCGGAGTGCGGCAGGCCAACCTATTCGAGACGCGCCTGGTCGAGAAACTGCCGGTAGTGATGGGCCGCATTCTTGAGATCACCGAAGTGGAGAGCAAGGACTACGACACAGTGCGAGCCAAGGAGGCTGCCGACCAGGCCGTGCAGCAGTTGAAGGCGCCCTTCAAGGCCGTGGCGGATCTGTGGGTCAGCGCTTACTTCGGGAACAAGTTCATCAACGGGGAGTACGACGAAGCGCTGATGCAGATAAGCCAACCGGAGGCGTTGCTGGCCCTGCCCGCCGTGCAGCGAGCACAGGCGCTAGCGAACGAGCATGGGTTCTTCCATTGGGAACTGGCCTTCCCCGAAGTCTTCTACGACGAGCACGGCCATCGGCTGGGGGAGCGCGCGGGGTTTGATGTAGTGGTGGGGAATCCGCCGTATTACTCTCTGACATTGGGACATGGTCAAGAAGAAGCAGATCGCAACGAGCTCATGTTCTTTGATACTGTGTACGAGCACTCAATCGAGTACAAAGTCAACCTGTTTGCCTTGTTCACAGAGAAGGGATTGACCCTACTACGTCGCAACGGAAGATTCAGCTTCATCTTGCCTAACACAGTGCTCTCAATTCACTCTCTCGCTCCATTGAGAAAGTACATACTGTCAGCTTATCATCTCGCTACGGTGGTAGATGCACGATATCGGGTTTTTGAAGAAGCTGAAACGGGTGGGAACGCTGTTCTAGTGGTAGAAAGAGCTGTCAAACCCGAGGGCCGCACACTCACCTATACTTCTCATTCGCCCGATGATTGGGAAGAACGAGGCACTCTAATAAAGGTAGAACAGGAGAGGTTCAGAAAGATTCCCGATGCTCGATTTGTGACCGATTTTGCCTTACTAAACCTGTTGGACACAGTAAATCGTATAAGCGTTCCGCTCGAAGAAGTCGCCGTTCTCTACCAAGGAATCATCACAGGCAATAATCGTAAGTTCCTCTCAGACAAAGCAGTTGATAGTCGTTACCATCCAGTTTTGAGAGGTGCAGACATAGAACGGTACTCAACCGAATTTGGCGAGCACTATGTGTTGTTCGACCCGTCGCTTCTTTGGAGCAACACAGATCGATCAATGTTCGACGTGCCAGAGAAAATCGTTAGTCGGCAGACAAGCGATCATCTCGTTGGAGCTTACGACGATCAACGTTTTTTCACCCTCGATTCTACCCACGTCATTCATCCATCGATTGACAGCAAGTTCTTCCTAGCATTGTACAACTCCCGCCTCTTGAACTTCATCTACCAGCAGATTGTCCCAGAACTAGGAAAAGCATTTGCCCAGGTGAAGATTGTCAACCTGGAGAAGCTGCCAATCCGCCGCATCGCATTCACCACCCCCGCCGACGAGCGTGCCCAACTGGTCGAAGAGGCGAAGGATCGGACCGAGAGGGCTGTCGGCGCGCTCGCATCCTCCGGCGTCCTTGGCTCAGACACGCCGATGGATCAAGCCATGCTGTCGCAGGCGGCATTGCCCGCGCTGGGCTTCGTCGAGGAGCGTCTGGCCGCTGAGCCGGAGCAAGCCGACGTCGTCCACGACCTGCTGGCCTACCTGGCCGAGCAGATGATGGCGATGCACAAGGAGAAGCAATCGCGCGTCGAGGCCTTCTGGCTGGATCTGGAGGGCGTCACCGACGCCGCGACCTTCGAGACGCTGCGCCGCAAGGGGAAGTGGGAGCGCACGCTGTGGGGGAAGTCGAAGGCGTGTCGTCCCTTCGTGGGCGAGGAGAGCCGATCCACCCGCCGCCTGGACGAGAGTCTGGGCTGGAACGAGGGTGCCTTCAAGGTTTTCGTCAAAGCGCTGGTGAGCAAGGTGCAGGGGCTCAGCGACCTGGTGAGGGTCTACCGCACCCACAGCCCGGCCTATCGCGAGTTGGTTACCCGCATTGAGGCCACTGACCGCCTCATTGACCAGATTGTCTACCAACTCTATGGGCTGACGGATGAGGAGATTGCGATTGTGGAGCCGTCCGCCTGACGATGAAGTCGTCACTGACGGCTACCATCTAACCAGCAGCTCGGCGGCTATTGGCACCGGGGGAGGCGCTGGGGTGACGACGGACATAGACGGCGACACCCGTCCCTGGGGCGTAGGCTACGACATCGGCGCTGATGAGTTCAGGCAGTGGTACGTGTACCTTCCTCATCATCATCGTGATGAAGAATCGCGCTCACTGACACGCAATGGCACGTGTTCTATTGACGGTGGCAACTTCGATAAAAAGGAGGCATTCGATGAAGATCAAGTATCTTCTGTTTGCACTGGCTGTGGGTGTAGGGACAGCTCTCGCTTTGATGGGGGTGTTGGCCGCTGCTGGCTGGCTCTATGATCTGGCGAATGGCGAGGAGCACGTGAGCATCCGTGGTCAGAACGCTAATGATTGGATGGGGTCCAGCCTGACCAGCGCCGACATCAACGGTGACGGTTACGACGACCTGATCCTTGGCGCAACCGGTGTTGATAACGATTCCATCTCCAATGCGGGCGCAGCCTACGTCCTCTTTGGGCGTCCCACATTTCCGCCCGGTATGGACATCGGCGACACGGCGGACGTCACCTTCCTGGGAGCGGCGACAAACGACTACACCGGGCAGATTGTCGCCAGCGGCAACTTCAATGGGGATGGGTATGCTGACTTGCTCATCGCTTCTCGATGGGCCGACGTGATCTCCGGAAGTCAGGTGATTACAAATGCCGGAAAGGTGTACCTGGTTTTGGGGCGTCCTGCCTTTTTGCCTACGGTGCCCCTCTCGACGGGCGCCGATGTGATTTTTGAGGGATCTGAAGTGGACGACTTCACCGGCCAAGGTCTCGGTGTTGGCGACATCAACGGCGACGGCTACCATGACTTCATCATCGGGGCATATCGCTGGCACGACTATACAGGCAAGGTACATGTTCTCTTTGGCCCTCCGCCCCTCAGCGCAACTGTTGACATCAGCGCCAGCGCCGACGCGACCTTCCTGGGTACATCAGCGAGTGACGCTCTGGGCTATTCCCCAGCCAGCGGCGACTTCAACGGCGATGGCTGTGATGACTTGTTCCTGGGCGCGATGAGCGCCAGCCCGGCAGGACGACAATGGGCCGGATGCGTCTATGTGGTGCTAGGCTGCGAAATCCCTTACGGCGCCCACACTATCAGCGATGTGGCCGACTTGACCCTCCTGGGGAGTGATGGAGACCGGGCTGGCTGGAGTTTGGCCAGCGGTGACGTCAACTACGACGGCTACGACGATTTCCTCGTCGCGGCTCCCTTCGCCGACTTGAATGGAGACGATTCGGGGGCTGTTTACGTGGTCTTGGGCAGGCAAGACCTTTCCGGCCCTTTGGATATCGGCACTACTGCCAGTATCACCATCACCGGCGAGGCCGCCGGGGATAACTTGGGACGGTGGGGGTTAAGTAGTGGAGATGTCAATGGCGACGGATACGACGACGTGATCATCGGCGCTCTCTATGCTGATCCTTCTCCTTCACGATCTAATGCTGGCAAAGCCTACGTGGTTTTGGGAAGGCAAACCTTTCCTCGGACGATCCCGTTGAGCACTGAGGCTGACGTGACCATCCTGGGTGCAGCGACCAGCGACAGACTCGGGGATGGTGTGGGCAGCGGTGATCTTGATAATGACGGACGCAAAGAGATCATAGTGGCGGCACCTGGAGCCGACTCTGCCAGCGGTCGGGAGGACGCTGGCCAGGCTTATGTCTTCTACTACGGACTTTCGAAGACATATCTATACCTTCCACTGGTGCTGAAGAGGCAGTGAGATAGGCGTGGTGGTGAACCATCACAGATATCAAAACAGGAGGAAAGCAAGAATTGAAACGTTCAACTCTAAAACACTTGATATCCATTGCTCTTGTTCTCTGCCTGAGTGCGCTGCTGGCCAGCGTTGTCTACGCGGGTATCACCAGCAACGAGCACATGAGCAACACCCATTTTGGACCGCCACTGACCCAATTCCCATCGGGGACATCTGTCGTATATGTGATCTTCGATTACAGTGACATGCATAGTGAGGAGATCACCATAAAGGTCTGGAGTCCCATCGGGGAGGTACTCTTCGAACAAACTCAGGCCTACTCAGATTCAGGCACGGAGTCCATCGAGGTTCCATATCCAGAAGGCGGAGCTTTCCCTGATGGCCTGTATGTCACTAACTTCTACCGAGGCATTCTTATCTACAAGACTCTCCTATGGGATGTGGGTGAATTGACGACTCCTACCCCCACGCCTACGGGTACGCTGATGCCGTCGGTGGATGTTTCACCAGCGGTGGGCTACGCCGGCCAGGAGTTCGTCTTCACTGGCTGGAATTTCACGCCTAGCGGCCTGGTGCATGAGAGCTACAACGATCCCAATCAGGAATACCACTACATCACCTCCTTCTATGCCGACCCGTCTGGTGGGTTTGTGCGGACCATCGCGTCGCAGGCAGACTGGCTATTTGGAACCTATACCTACACAGCCTTCGACTCCGGCCAGGACTACGGCGCCTCTGTGGAGTTCACGATCTCTGGACCTCAGCCCACGGCCACATCCACCGCGACTCCAACCACTACGCCGACCAGCACGCCCACATCAACACCGACGGCAACCGCGACCGCCACGCCGACCGACACGCCTACGCCAACAGCAACTCCAACCCATACGACTACTCCCCTTCCCAGCCACGATGTCTATCTACCAATCGTCGTAAAGAACTACTGACGATTTTTGTGATGGCAAAGGCCTGCGATGGGCGAAGGAGTGCGATGGGCGAAGGAGTGCGATAGGCGAAGGTCTCCTGACCGAGCCCCTGCGCCTCGATCGGAGACCTTCGGCGATCAAGACCTTCGGCGATCAAAAC
>CAZGKH010000107.1:0-10544 GCA_964525665.1 uncultured Anaerolineae bacterium
CCCCGCAAGGGACGGTCACGAAGTGGGCAAGTCTCAGGGTTACGGGGGAGCCACGCTTCGGCGGGACCAGGGTGTGCCAAGCTCCGACTTCGGCTGAAGCATTGACGGTCTGACCCGCCGTCGGGACTTGCGGTACACGGTTACGCTCGTCCTGCCCTGGTGCGTGAGTGGTGACTTCACCGTAACAAAGGGGTAATGTGCTGACCAATTGAGAACCCACGTAGTCCCCTTCGGCTTGAAACTGTGCCAATCAAGCCGACGGGGTAACGTCAGGCTATAAGGCTATGCCGAAATGACTGACCTATGCTACGGTCTGCTGGAGTGTCCCTTGCACCCCCGCAGTTCGGGGTAGTCAGCGCAGCCATAGTAGTCGTTGTATCAGCGACGAAGGGCTGCACCCAATGCAGTGTGGGCACCCGCGTTCTGCCCCCAGTGGATGAGACCCCAATGGGAAGGTATGTTTCCCTTCTAGGTGGACGCCCATTCGCGTCAGCCCGTCTTGTCCGGACAACACCAGAAGTCGGAAAAGACGCCACCCATTCAGGGAATGCCACCAACGGCAGATTGCTGCTGCCCCGCAAATCCCTGGTACTTCAAGGAACTGACTGATGGCTGGCAAACGCCTCAAAGTCCATTCCCTCACAGGACGTATTGATACAGCACGGATGCATCGCGCCTTCAAATCCGTCAAGAAGAATCGCGGCGCTGCTGGTGTGGACAAGGTTTCCCTTCTGACGTTTGAAGCTAACCTTGACCAAAACCTGGCCGCCTTGATGTATGATCTCAAACATCGAGGCTCTTATCACGCCGCCTCTCTTCGCCGTGCTTACATCCCCAAGGGAAAAGGAAATTGGCGACCTTTGGGCATCCCCACCGTCCGCGATAGGGTGGCTCAAGAAGTCGTTCGTTCTCTTCTTGAACCCATCTTTGAGCCGACGTTTTCTGAAGCCTCGTTTGGCTTCCGCCCAGGTCGTAACGCTCATCAGGCCATCGAACGCATCTTGGAATTCTATCAGGATGGCTACCGATGGGTCGTGGACGCCGACATCGAAGGCTTCTTCGACAATATCCCGCATGAGTTGATTATTGACCTGGTGGCCGAGCGGGTCGCTGACGGCAATATCTTGCACTTGCTCCGCGAATTTCTCACGGCGGGAGTGATGGAGGATGGTATCCTCTATCAGACTGTGCAGGGCACGCCGCAAGGTGGAGTTATCTCCCCTTTGCTGGCGAACATCGTTCTCGATGTTCTCGACCAACGATTGGCGCAGGCCGACTTTCGGTTCGTCCGCTATGCGGATGATTTCGTTGTTCTGTGCCCTGATTACTCCTTGGCCGAGCAAGCACTGGCTTTTGTCTCTGAGACTATCCAGGATGAATTGGAGTTGTCGTTATCGCCAGAGAAAACGGCTATCACGACCTTCCAGCAAGGTTTCCCCTTCCTGGGCTTCCAAATCTCATCCTGGGGCGTCTCTATTCGGGACAAGTCAGTGGAGAAATTCAAGAACAACGTGCGCAAGTTGACCGTCCGCTCCCATAACCTCGACCAGGAAACCATCCAGGCTCTCAATTGGGTCATCTTGGGGTTTGCTCATTACTTCGCTACCCCCTTTAGTACGGTCAAGCGGCAGTTCGACCGTCTCGACCGTTGGACTCGAAAACGCCTGCGCTGTATGAAGTTCAAGCGCATTAGCAAACTCGATAATTGGCGTTTGCGCAATAAATACCTGACCCGAATGGGTTTGGTATCTTTGTACAGCTTCGTGTCACAAGATACCAGAGATTTCCCTTATGTGGGCAAGGCATCGGGGGTCGCCCGGTGCGGGAAAGCCGCACGCCGGTAAATATGGGGAATTGACCCCATTGCGACAACGGGGGGCGGGTGGTAGTCCCACCCGCCTACCCACTTGACGCAAGCGAAGTTAACATTGTCAAGGTAGCGCGGAGAGGAATATACCAAGCGATTATACCCCACTAGTCTGCAAAAGGCAAAACTCTATCGCTTTGACAGCGATTCTCTATTTGACAGGATGGGCATCCTGACTTATAATTCCCCCTGGGAAGCGAGAGATACAGATGACACGGAAGAAACCAACTGCCAAACACACTTGGTATACACTGACCCCGTCGCCTTCGATAGATCGGGTAAGTTTGCCGGCGCTGATTACGCTCAGAGCCTAATGCCTTCGGGCATTAGGCTCTTTTTGTTCCGGAAGCCACATTATCCAGGGAGGTTGCTACATGAGCAAGGCCGAGACGCTTTATCGCTTGCAGACCATTGACTTGGAGATTGACAATAGGAACCGCCGCCTGAAAGAAGTGAGAGCCGTATTAGAAGGAAATGAGGAGTTGCAGCGAGTGAGGCAGGCCCTGGAAAAAGGAGAAAAGAGACTGAGCCGGCAGAGGGCCAAGTTGCGCGACCAGGAACTGGAGATGCAGAGCCTGAACGACAAGATCGCTTCCGTGGAGGATCGGCTCTACGGCGGCCGCATTAAAAACCCCAAGGAATTGGCCAGCCGTCAAGACGAGGTTCAGTACCTGAAGCGCAGGAAGGGCGACTTTGAAGATCAGGTGTTGGAATCCATGATCGAAGTTGAGGGCAGCGAAGCAAGGGTGACAGAGCAGCGGGAGACGTTGGCTCGCCTGGAAGAGGAGCGGCAGGAGACTCAAGCCCGGCTTTCCGCCGAACAGGAAGAACTAATAAACCGGTTGAGCCGACTGAAGGCGAAACGGGCCAAAATGCAAAAGTCAATTGAGGCAGGCGACCTGGCTCTGTATGAGGATTTGCGGCGTCGCAGGTATGGGCAAGCGGTAGCCCTCCTCGCGGGGGAACTCTGCCAGGCCTGTCAGGTGACGCTGCCCACCAGAAAGGCGCAACAGGCCCGCCAAGGAGAAGCACTCACCTTCTGCGGTAACTGCGAGCGCATCCTGTACGTGAAAGGGTAGGGCTTGAAAGATAACGGCTGCAAGCCCGATCCAGGAAGCGGTTGACAGATTTCGGTTCTTATCGTATAATCTACTTACAAATGGTTACATAGAGTAGCTGCTCACCCTCCCGCAGGTTTGAGTTTGAACGATTTCTTGGCCAAAACGGTATATCTACTGGAGGTTCAAGCCTTCAACGACCTCCTGACAACCTATCGCTGTGGTGGCTGGTCAGCCACCACAGCGATAGAAACCATGCGGGCAGTAGCAGATTAAGCCCTCCGTCCGCCTGATCGTCCGTGTTCCTGTGAAGTTAGCGAAGAAAGGGGGTGGGATATCGAATCTTGCTGCGTTAGTGGGGGACGCTCCGTGAAGAGAGTGTCCCAAAGCCCAATCTCATCAAAAAAAGGAGGAGGCTCCAAGAATGAAAAAGCTAATAGCGTTGTTGCTCTTGCTAGTGGTGCTGGCCGCCTGCGCCCCGCCCACCCCTGTGGTGGTCGAGAAGCAGGTGCCCGTCGAGATCGAGAAGATCAAGGAAGTAGTGGTCGAGAAGGAAGTGCCCGTCGAGGTCGAGAAGGAGGTGGTCGTCGAAAAGAAGGTCGTCGAGACCGTCGAAGTGGTGAAAGAGGTGCCCGTCGAGGTCGAGAAAAAGGTCGAGGTAGTGGTGACTGCCACGCCGCTGCCGGCGCCTCCAACGGAACTCCATGTCGGTATCTCCACGGAACCGTGGGACCTGGACCCCGCCATTCGGACGGACACTGGCTCCGGGTACATCATTGATAGCGTGTACGACCCGCTCATCGAACTGGATGTAAACCGGGAGCCCTCGACAGAATTCGCCCTGATGAAAGACTGGGCGTGGAACGACGACTCAACGGTGCTCACCATATACCTGCGAGAGGGGGTCAAGTTCCACGACGGCACGGACTTTGATGCCGCGGATGTCAAGTACAACATAGACTGGCAGTTGGACCCGGAGAACGAGGCCCCCAACAAGGGGACGCTTGGGCCCGTTGAGTCCGCTGAGGTGATTGACGATCACACCCTGCAGGTGACCTTCACCGATCCGTACCCGGATGCCATTCTGCTGTGGGCGGGCACTGGCCTAGACGGGATCGTGCCGGAGGGCTCACATGGCGAGCGATCCGACGAGAAGGGCGTGGCCGGCTTTAAGGGATCGGACCTGAGCCGTGCACCCATTGGCACTGGCCCGTTCAAGTTCGTCGAATGGGTCAGCGGCTCGCACATCACCCTGGAAAAGTTCGACGACTACTGGGTGGAGGGCCAGCCGGTAATGGATCGAGTCGTGTTCGAGATCATGCCAGACGATGCCGCCAAAGAGGCTGCGCTGGTCTCCGGCTCCGTTCACATCATAGACAAGGTTCCGTTCAGGGACTTTGAGACCATCAGCAGCATGCCCGGCATCGTGACCGAAAGGATGCCCGGCATTCAGACCCAGATCCTCTATCTCAACCTGGGTGCGCCCCCGTTTGGCATCGGCCCAGATCAAGTGGGGGACGAAGCCGCGATAGAGAAGGCCCTCAACGTGAGGAAGTTCCTGTACCACGCTGTTGACCGCGACCAGATCCTCGATAGGCTCTTCTACGGCATGGGCACCATCCAGCTTGGTCCCTGGTATGCTGACAGCGACTGGACATCGCCCAAGTTGAAGGAGATGCCGACCTACGACCCAGAGCTGGCTCAGGAGTACCTGGACAAGTCGGGATACGCCGAGACGGGTCTCAAGTTCCGCATGATGTGCACCAACGTCCAGTGGTTCTGTGACGTGTCTACCATCATCCAGGAGCAGTTGAGACCGTACGGCGTGGAGGTGGAGGTTATCCCGATTGATAAGTCGGCCTTCTTCGACACCATGTACGAGACCTTCGATTGGGATGTCGGCATGGAGGATTGGGGGCAAGGCGTGCCCCTGGCGTTGGACTGGCTGTACTGGGCCTACTATCGCAACAATCACAACCACAACCACTGGCACCACGCCGCCGACGATCTGCCTGAGAACTACCACGTAACCGTGCCCGGTCACAAAGAGTTCAGTGACCTTTACGACATCGCCTCCGTTGAGCCGGACGAGCAGAAACGCAAAGACCTGGTCTGGCAAATGGAAGAGATGGTCACCCTCGACGTTATCCAGGTTGACCTGATGTGGCTGGATAACCTCTACGCCTGGCGCGATAGTGTGGTGGGCTACGGCGATGGCGTGACTCCGGTAGGTGACATCAACCTAAGGTACGTCACAGAGTTCACACCCTAGTCCGACTCTGATAAGGGAAGGGAGAGCCTTTCTCCCTTCCCTTATTCTGTATATGTCTGCTCATTATGCTCGCAGCGGACCCTAGTCCGCTGCTCCAACGGCGAAGACCAATGCCAGAACTGCGAAACTTGCACTTGGCCAGGGTCGCAATAGACCGCCAAGGCCGCTGGACTAGGGTCCAGCGGGAGCAGCGTAGTCACACCTGTGTTTTATTCACAAGGGGATTGAGATGGTGGTATATCTTCTTAAGCGATTGACGTTAGCCCTGCCCACTCTTTTTGGCGCCAGCGTCATCATATTCCTGCTGATTCACATCGCTCCGGGCGATCCGATTCGCGTCATGCTGGGGCCTATGGATGACCCCGCCTTGCGGGCAAAACTGATTCAGCAACTTGGCCTCGATCTGCCATTGCACGAGCAGTATCTGCGTTGGCTTGGAAAAGCAGTGCGGGGCGATTTCGGCATCTCTGTCACCATCCAGCGCGGCTTTCCTGTCATGGAGCTCCTCGCCCAACGGTATACCATCACCCTGGAGCTGGCCTTTCTCTCAACAATTGTCGCTTTGCTGATCGCCGTCCCTGCCGGCATCACGTCTGCCCTTCGACAGAACAGACTGTCCGATCACATGGCGCGGATTGTGGCCATGGTGGGGGTTTCCATCCCCAACTTCTTTCTGGGTATCATGCTGATTCTCGTAATCGGCGTGTCCCTGCACCAGCCCTGGGCAACCGGTGGATTCGTTCCCCTGAGCGATGGCCTCAGCGAAAACCTCATCCGCATGCTTCTACCCGCCATTGCCCTGGGAACGGCCTACTCTGCCCTTCTCATGAGAATGTTGCGCTCGTCCATGCTGGACGTAATGAGCCAGGACTATGTACGCACGGCGCGGGCCATGGGGATAGGTTGGGGGAGTATTGTCCGCCAGGACATCGTGAAGAACGCGCTGATACCGGTGACAACGGTGATGGGGAACTCCATCGGTTACCTTCTAGGGGGGTCCATTGTAACTGAGACCATCTTTCGACTGCCTGGCATTGGCCGGCTGATTATCATCGGAGTAGACCGACGCGATTATCCCGTCATTCAAGGGGTTGTGCTGACCATTGTTCTCGTTCGAATCATTATCAACTTGTCAGTGGATATTCTTTATTCCGTCATAGATCCCCGCATCCGTTACGGCGCGGAGGGAGAGTAAACCATGAGTACCCCCAATGTGATGATGCCGACCAGTGAGAGAAAGCACCGCGGGCTATTGCAGGAGGTCTGGCACAACTTCAAGAAGAACCGGCTTTCTCTGACCGGCGGGGTCGTTGTAATGATTGCCGTAGCTATAGCTGTGTTTGCGCCAGTCCTGGCCCCTCACGACCCGGTAAAGCAGTTCCGCGATCCGCCGGGGCAACACAGCCCTTTGCCGCCGCTGTCACGAAGCGAGGAGGGGGCGCTGTTCCTGCTTGGCTCCGACAAGTTTGGGCGGGACATCCTGTCTCGCGCCCTCTATGGGTGCAGGACGTTGCTCCAACTGGCTACCGGCTCCATTGCCATCGCTTTGACATTGGGACTCCTCATGGGGGGAGTGGCGGGCTATAGGAAGGGGAGCTGGGTTGACGAATTGATCATGCGGGTGGTAGATGTCATGCTATCGTTCCCGACGTTGGTGCTAGCCATTGCCCTGATGGGGGCTTTCGGCATCGGGAAAACCCAGATTGGCCCCATCACCCTGAGCAACATGTACAAGATTGCCATCGTCATCGCCATCACTTATTCGCCCGCTTTTGCTCGTGTGATGCGCGGGGTCGTTTTGCAAGAGATGGCGGAGGACTACGTGGACGCAGCCAAGATGAGCGGCGGCTCTGGATGGCAGATACTTACAGGCGAGATATTTGTCAACACCGTCCCGCCGATGATTGTGCAGGCCTCATTGAACATGGCGACCACAGTGCTTACCAGCGCGTCGCTCAGCTTCCTGGGGCTGGGATTACAGCCGCCCCGCCCCAGCCTGGGAATCATGTTGAACGAGGCGAGGGAGTATCTGTTTGGGGGAGCATGGTGGTATCCCCTCGTGCCCGGCCTTTTTATCCTGTTGATCATCCTGGGCTTCAATTTGCTGGGGGACGGACTCCGCGATTCCCTCGATCCCTGGCAGGCCAGGAGGGCACGGCAATGAGCGAGGTTTTCCGATGGGAGGACAAGGTGAAGTATTCCAGGCTTCTCGAAATCCGCAATCTGGTCACCCGTTTTCACACGGAAGAGGGAGTTGTCAAAGCTGTTGATGGCAATTCCCTTCATCTCGACGCGGGGGAGACGCTGGGGATCGTGGGCGAATCGGGCAGCGGCAAGACGGTAACAGCCCTCTCGATAATGGGCCTGATCGAGAATCCTGGCCGCATTGAGAGCGGCTCCATCCTGTTCCGCGGCGAGGAGCTCCTCGACAAGACACCCCAGGAGATGCAGGAGATTCGGGGGAAAGAGATCGCCATGGTCTTCCAGGACCCCATGAACTCGTTGAATCCAATCCTCACCATCGGCGACCAGATTGACCGCGTGCTTGCCTTCCACACAGCCCTTTCCCGTACAGAGAAAAGAAAGAGGGCCATCGAGTTACTCAGGCAAGTGGAAATGCCAGAGCCGGAGAAACGGCTAGACAACTACCCGCACCAACTCAGCGGAGGCATGCGCCAGCGCGTGCTGATCGCCATGGCCATCTCCTGCAATCCCATCGTGTTGATTCTGGACGAGCCGACCACCGCCCTCGATGTGACTATCGAGGCCCAGATATTCGAGTTGGTTGACAAACTGAAGGCCCAATACGACATGGGCATCATCCTCATTACCCACGACCTGGCTGTGGTGGCGAACTCGTGCGACCGGGTCATCGTCATGTACGCTGGCCGCATCGTGGAAGAGGCCCCGATCATAGACCTCTACGAAGACCCCCTGCATCCGTATACTCGCGGATTGTTGAACTCCATTCCTCAGTTGGACAAGGAGGAAAAGCGTCTTCCCTCTATTCCGGGTGAAGTGCCGGAGCTGATCACCCTGCCAGAGGGGTGCAATTTCAGTCCGCGATGCAAAGAGGCCAAAGAAAGATGCCCGTACGACGACCCTCCCCTCATTCGGATCGGGGTCAGACGGAGGGTGGCTTGTTGGCCGGATAGAGGCAAGTGATATGAGCAACGAAAACACCCCATTGGTAGAGATAACAGGGCTAAGGAAATACTTTCCCGCTCAGGGCGACTGGTTCGCTCAGTTGTTCGACCGGCGTCAGATCAAAGCGGTTGATGGGGTCAATTTTTCCATACCCATAGGTACTACCCTGGGCCTGGTCGGGGAGTCCGGTTCGGGGAAAACCACAACTGGCCGGCTCATCGCCCGATTGATCCAGCCGACGGCCGGCCAAATTAGATACAAAGGTGAGAATATTGCCCCACTCGAAGGGAAGGAACTCAAGGGGCTGAGACGCAGTGTCCAGATGATCTTTCAGGACCCGGCCTCATCCCTCAATCGTCGGAAGACAGCGGGACAAATGATCAGCGAGCCGCTGCGGATCCACAAGTTGGTGTCAAAACAAGCCATGGACTCGAGGCTAGTGAGGCTGATGAGAATGGTCGGCTTGTCAGGGCATTTCCTGAACCGCTACCCACACGAGCTATCTGGTGGACAGCGCCAACGAGTGGGCATTGCCCGCGCCCTGGCCGTGGAGCCTGAGTTTATTGTCTGCGATGAGCCCGTGACGGCTCTCGACGTCAGCATCCAGGCCCAGATTCTCAATCTGCTGATGGATCTGCAAGAGGAGTTGGATCTCACCTACTTATTCATTGCCCACGATCTCAGCGTCGTCAAGCACGTCAGCGATCGGGTAGCGGTGATGTATCTGGGCAAGATCGTGGAAATCGCGGCTAAGAAGACATTGTTTTCCGACCCCAAGCACCCTTACACCCGAGCGTTGTTGGGGGCCATTCCCAAGCCCAATCCCAGGGCAGGGAAAAGAATGGTCCTCTATGGAGAAGTGCCCAGCCCCATTGATCCCCCTTCAGGGTGCCGGTTTCACCCTCGTTGTCCGGAGCGAATCGGTGATATATGTTCCGAGAAAGAGCCAGACGTGATCACCTTGCCCGATGGGACCCACGTGGCCTGCCATCTCTATGATAATGATTGAACAATTCGAGGCCAGCGGTTCTCACCATGAGATTGGATTTGCTATCGGTAAGCGGTTTGCCGAACAGATCCACCGCTCGCTCGACGCCTACCGGTTCCTCCAAGAGCGGATCCTGCCCTACCATCGTACCTCTGAGGGGCAGGCAAGATACCGACGACTCTTGGAACTGCACCGGATTCGCTATCCCGACTATTTCTCCGAACTTGAAGGGATCGCCCAAGGATCGGAGCGGCCCTATGAAGACCTGTTTCTGGTCAACCTGCGGGGAGAATATCGGACCTTCCTCCCAGGCGCGGAGGTACAGGGGTGTTCCAATTGCGCTGTGGTCACAGACGACGCGGCGCTCATCGGCCACAACGAGGATGGCTCGCCGACGTTTCGAGGCAATATGTACGTTGTCCAGGCCAGGGTTGCGGGAAAACCCACCTTCACCGCGCTTTCGTATCCTGGGTTCCTCTGCGGCAATGCCTTTGGCTTCAACGCCGCGGGCTTATGCTTCTCCGTTGACCACGTCCAACCCCGAAACGGCGGAGTGGGTGTAGCCCGGCATTTCATCGCCCGCTCCCTGCTGGAGGCCCAATCTCTGGATGACGCCATCGAGCGAGCAACGGTGCCAGGACGCGCCTCAGGTTTCAGCTACACCATCGGCTCTATTCCCGAACGGCGCATCGTGATCGTCGAAGTTGCGCCAAAGCACCATCACGTCCGAGAGGTCCGTGGGGCTTACTTCCACACCAACCACTATCGAGACCTCGCCGAGGTGGATCAGATCATCTCCCCCTCCAGCCGGGCGCGGGTGGAGCGGGCCGGCGTGATGATGCAAGAACACGGATGGGCGGGATCGTTGGATCAGGGCGCTGCTGGTGTTCTGGCCATTCTGGGGGATGAGGCAGACGAGCAGTACCCCATCTATCGCACCGCCACTGCTCCGGACCAGAGCGCAACCCTCTGCACTGCGCTATTCGATCTGGATGCTCGTCAACTACGGATATACATGGGGCATCCCTCACAGGCTCCGGGGGAGTTTGTTACACTCGCCATGTAATCGTCATTGCGAGGAGCGAAGGAAGCGAAGCGGCTGAAGCGACGAAGCAATCTCCTGTTCACAACGGAGGGGATTGCTTCGCTCCCTACGGTCGCTACTAAGAAACAAACCTCGATGGGCGAAGGTCTCCGACCGAGCCCTCCCGC
>CAZGKH010000108.1:0-3789 GCA_964525665.1 uncultured Anaerolineae bacterium
TGGGCTCGCTGAGCCACAACCACAGGAACAGGGCGGCCATTACGACTATTATCAGTAGCCAGGCCCACCAGGGGATGCCCTGTACCTGGCCGGCTTCCTGAGCCGTGCTGGAACAGGCCGTTTGCACCAGGCCAACTATCAATAGAACAATGAAAACGCTGTATTTGCGGAACATGGCTCTTTGCCTCCTTCTTTCTTTACCAAAAGGCTTTTTGCCACGAATTACACGAATTTTCACTAATTTTTCCTTTTTCGTGTTAATTCGTGAAACCTGTCCTGAGCCTGGTCGAAGGGTTCGTGGCAGATAAAAAGTGCGTTCTGAAATTCTTGCTTTTTGTGCAAGAATTTGGTCGATTAGGTACTAAGTCCAAGCCGGCATGCGGTCGTGGGTCAGGCCTCCGCGGGCGGAACGATACCCAATCTCCCAATAGGGCGCCCAGGCCAGGGCCACCATCTCAACATCCACATCGCTGCGGCGCGGCTTGACATCGTAGGTTTCGATCTCATCCAGGGTGGCGGCCCACTTCTCGGTGATGGCCGTGGCTTCCTCTTCCATATCCCGTTGCATTTCCTCGATCTCTTCTTGCAGGCGAGCGATCTCTTCCTCCGATTCCTTGATGTCGGCCTTGGCAGTGGTGGTCATGCGGCGCTTGCGGGCAGCTTTCGAGGCCGCCGTCGTGCTGCGGCGCCCGAAAATCCCCAGCAAGCCGATCACGCTTTCGCCAGCGGAGATCAATTCCTCTCGTTTGCGGGCGTCGTATTCGGCCTGGTCTTCTGCTAACTCCTCTTCCTCTCGGTCCAGGCGGGTCTCCAGGCGATCAAGCTTGCTCTCATACCTCTTGCGCAGTTTCTCGACCTCAGCGTCCCGCTTCTCACGGGCCAGTTGCTGCGCCCGGATATTGAAGTCGCGCTCCGATTCGCCAGGCTGGCCGTAGAGCTTCAGGGTCGGGTTGTGGTATAGGTCTAGCCTCTGCTCGTGATAGAGGTAGTCGCTGAAGTCTTTGCCAAGGGCCTTGATCTCGCGGGCACTGTTGAGTTCGGATGGGATGGGACCAAACAGGGCGTCGGAGTCAGGCTGCTCCTCCAGATCGTTCGGGTCCAACTCGATGGGATCAGCGTCATCCCAGCGGATGACAGTACCCACGTCCCCAGGCTGGACCAGAAGGCCTACTTCTTTGCTCTCGTTGACGCGGCGTTTGCGGTCAACGAAGCTGACATTGCCCAGAGCCAGCAAGCAAGGTTCGTAGACCAGGGCCGTTTCCTCGGCTTCCAGTCGCTGGTCCAGCTCTTCCTCCAGGCGGGAGAGGGCACGGTTGGGGCTGAGGCTTACCGGCAGGAAGCCTTGGGGCAGATTGGGGGGCAAAGTCGGAGGCATGCTGCTGTAGCCGGAGGGCAAATCCAGAGCGGCAGCGGGGGACGGCGCAGCGGCGGGGGCGGCGTCACGGCGCACGACTGGACGAGCAGGCGCAACAGCGGGCGCGGGCGCCACCGCCTCGGCCCGGGGCTCGGCCATCAGTTGGCGCACCTGGTCACGGGTGAGGGGGCCGCGCAGGTAGCTCATGGCCCAGCGTGTATAGAAAACGATAGGCTCGTCTTCGTGCACGTTGTGGAGCAGGAACACGCGAGAATCGAGGTCGGAGATGATGCGGTCGAGCTCACGGCGGTTGAGGGCGCCGCCAGCCTCGGAGGTGGCCGATTCCAGGCCGTCTAGCACCCGCGCTTTGTCTCGCTCGGTCTGGAGCCTGCCGATGAACCAGGTGCCGGCGTTGGTCAGGCCCTTGTAATCCAGATCCACCGGGTTCTGAGTAGTGAGCACCACGCCGAATCCGTAGGCGCGCGCTTGCTTCAACAGGGTCAGCAGAGGGCGCTTGGAGGGAGGCTCGGCGACAGGCGGGAAAAAGCCGAACACCTCGTCGAAATAGAGCAGGGCGCGAAGGCTGGTGGTGCCCGATTGCTGCCGCACCCAGGTGACGATCTGCTCCAGCAGCAGGGTGACGAAGAACATGCGCTCGGCCTCACTGAGATGGGCGATGTAGAAGATGCTGTGCCGTGGCTTGCCCGTAGGAGTGTAGAGGAGGTTGGAGACATCCAGGGATTCGCCCTTGATCCAGGCCCCGAAGCTGGGAGCGGCGATGATGCTGTTCAAAGACATCGCCAGCTCGAATCGGTCCTTTTCGGGGAAGAAGGTGTCTACGTCGAAGACGCCCAACTGCCGCACCGGCGGCGATTGGATGGCGTTGATCAGCCGCGCCATGTCCAGGTCTTGGCCCTGACGCCAGAAGTGCTCGAAGACGTTGGAGAGGAGGATGTGCTCGCGACTGCGCAAGGGATCGGCCTCGACACCGACCAGTCCCAGCAGCGCGCTGACTGTGCCCTGGATTTGCTCGCGCAGTAGTTCCTCGTTGCCATCCCAGCTCAGGGGGGGTGCCTTGAGGGAGGCCAGGATGGAAATGGGCAGGCCAGCGTCGGAGCCAGGCGTATAGATGCGGAAGTCCGCGCTCTCCTTCAGCATGCGGATGCGCTCAGGGCCTTCTCCCCAATCGGCCAGCCCCTTCCGCCAGAGATCGGCGATGAAGCTGGCGTATTCACTGACGCTCTTGCCCTTGCGGCGGGCGTCGTCCACGTTGACCCAGGGTTCGAAGTCGTCGGGGCGCAGATCGGGGAAGGTGAGCAGCAGGTTGGTGATGTCCCCCTTGGGGTCTATGATGATGGCGGGGACATTGTCTATGGCGGCCTCTTCCAACAGATCAATGCACAGGCCGGTCTTGCCAGAGCCAGTCATGCCGACGCAGACAGCGTGGGTGGTGAGGTCACGAGCATCGTACATGACCAGTCGGTCCAGCAGCTTGTCCGAGGCCAGATCATGTTCCCGACCCAGGTAGAAAGCACCGAGTTTCTCGAAAGGTTTCATGGTAGCACCTCCACTCAGGAATTTGTCGCACACAGGGGTTGATCGCGAGCCAATGCGTTGTGTGGGGATGGTCACAACCGCAACTGAGCCATGAAGCGCTCACTACACTATTATACCACAGCCAGTGAAATCATGTCAAAACAAAGAAGACTGTCCTTGACAAATTGCCAGCTTTCCCTTATAATATTCTCGAATTCTCCAATCTCATGAAAACTGGTTCTGGTTCTATGATAGGACGGAAAGAGACAGCGACATTGCATCTCTGTATCTATCTACGTTTATGTCCCCAGGGCGATGATGGCTTGTGAGGTCAAAGTACCTCATTAAACGTATGCTGTCCCGACTTGGGGATGTTTGTATGCAGGAGAGGGCTAGTCCGCTTAGAGCTTATCGTTCAGCGTTGACCCAGATTTGACAAGATAGCTAATACCTGATATGCTTAACTCGGGTGGATCGCGATCCTCGCCTGGAGCCTTTGGATTCTTGAAGGTGTATGATTTGAAAGGAGTTGGTTGAGCCTCAGACATAATATCTGCATAAAGGCGTCAGTGAGCCCTAGGCAGGCGTGGGGGGTTAGGACACCTTCGTAGGTTAGGAGTTCGTGTCAGGCTGGTGAAAGCCGCTTGACACCAGAAGTCAGACTAAGTAAGGAGGAGATTGAAATGAGAGGGAAGTTTTTGATTGTTCTAGTGGTGCTGAGCGTGGTGGTGGCCTCCTGTGCACCGAAGGCAACTCCAACCCCAACGCCCAAGCCTGTGCCGGCGACGGCCACGCCTGTGGCAAAGCCCCCGGAGGTCTTTACCTGTACAGACGATATCGGGTGTGTGGACATTGCGCCGGATGAGCCGGTACACATCGGTTACATGCAGCCTCTGACG
>CAZGKH010000108.1:3889-10523 GCA_964525665.1 uncultured Anaerolineae bacterium
CGCTTCGGCTGACGTGTACCAAATGGGGGTGCACCCGCCGGTTGTGTGGACGCCTGCCACGGGTCGTGTGGGAGGTCCGCTGACTGATGCCATCGGCTTTGTGGACATTGCGCCGGATGAGCCGGTACACATCGGTTACATGCAGCCTCTGACGGGAGCTGCGGTGGTGTACGGTGAGTCGCTGGAGGGTGCGATCAAGCTGGCCAAGGCTGATCGTGGGGGCAAGCTTCTGGGCCACGACATCAAGCTGACGGGCTTTGACTCGCAGTGCAGTGCGGAGGGTGGGGAGGCGGCGGCGCAGAAGGTAGCGGCCGACCCGACGATTGCGGGAGTCATAGGCACCACCTGTTCCAGTGCGATGACGGCGGCTATGGCGACCATCAGCGAGGCGGGGTTGACCATCATCTCGCAGGCGAACACGTCGCCGAAGCTGACGAATCCGGACGAGACGTGGATGGCGGGTTACTTCCGCACGGCGCACAACGACCTGTTCCAGGGTGCTGTGGCGGCGCGGTTCGCGTACGACGAGCTAGGGGCGCGCACGGCAGCGGCCATCCACGACGGCGACCCGTACACGGAAGGTCTGGCGAGGGCGTTTTACGATTCCTTCATCAAACTTGGTGGGGCGGGGACGGCGTTTGAGGCGGTCAACAAAGGGGACACAGACATGCGGCCGGTGTTGACCACCGTGGCGGCCAATCCTCCGGACGTGCTATACTTCCCCATCTTCGAGCCGGAGGGCAACTTCATCGCCGCGCAGTCGGTGGAAGTGCCTGGGCTGGAGGACACCATCCTGTTTGGGGCGGATGGTTTGACGGTATCAACCTTTGCGCCGTCAACGGGGGAGGGTGCACTGGGGATGTATCTATCTGGTCCCTACCTGACTGGTGATAGGGCTGCGAAGTTCCTGGCTGACTATGAGGCCCTGAACGGTGAGAAGCCGCCGGGTCCGTTTGGCGAGCATGGCTACGATGCCATCAACATCCTGATGGACGCCATGGAGAAGGTGGCGGTGGTGGACGCGGACGGCACGCTGCACATCGGTCGTCAGGCGTTGCGGGACGCGGTGGAGGCGACCAAGGGCTTCGACGGGATCACGGGCACTCTGGATTGCGGTCCGAAGGAGCTACAGCCTGGGGTGACGTTCCGTGGCGACTGCGCCACTGGCGAGGCGCTGGCGGTGTTCCAGGTCGATGCGGAGTGGATCGCTTCGGCTGACGTGTACCAAATGGGGGTGCACCCGCCGGTTGTGTGGACGCCTTAGGTCTGAGTTAATGTGCCTGAGGACTGACTGCAGGCACTGACAAGCGAGGGTGAGCCAGGGGAGGAGATGTGCCCTGGCTCACCTGAGTAACTGCGCAAAAGCTCTTTGCACTTCTTCACTTGCTATGCTAGAATCGCTACCAAGGGGTGTCCTCGCCCATGCGCATCAAGCTAACGTTATGAGTAGACGAAAGCGCCGGTTGAGTAGGGCGTGAAACGCCAGTGAAGGGCCGTATCGAAACCCTTGTACTGAGCCTGTCGAAGTGAAGCGGCTTTGGCGAGACCCGCTCCCTTGGTTTCGATACGCTCTCCGCTACGCTACGAACTACTCGACCGCCGGTCGCTGGTCTTAGCTTGATGCGCATAGCGTCCTCGCCCCGTCCAAGGGCAGTCTGACCACGAAATCGGGGTGAGGACACCCCTCCGTAACAGGGGAAAAGGTCGAAAGAACTTCTGCCGATCTACTTATGCATCGTCATGCAAGAGAGGGTGAGAAAAGTAATGCGTCAACAGTTTCTTGAACGGCTTTCATGGCTCGATATACTCTTGTGGGTTCTCCGGATTGGGGTGATCGTTCTCGTTGTGTTTGGATCGGTCAGGTCGCTGGCGGCAGGCAAATACTCAGCCGCCGCCTGGTTGAGCCTGATCATCGCCGGCCTGGCACAGGGGAGCATCTATGCCCTTATCGCCCTGGGCTACACTCTGATCTATGGCGTTCTGCTAATGATCAATTTTGCTCATGGAGAGATTTATATGGCGGGGGCTTTAACCTCCACTATTGTGGCCGAAGCCCTTGCGCCGTCTGGCATCCCAAAGCAGTATCCAATCCCAACGTTAGGGCTCTTGCTCGTGGTCTCTATGGTCATGTCGGCAGTGGTAGCTGTGCTGCTGGAACGCATTGCCTACCGGCCTTTGAGAGGCGCGCCCCGGCTGGTGCCACTGATCACGGCCATCGGCGCCTCCTTTTCCCTGCAATACATCTTCCGGGGCCTGTTTGGTTCCGCTTTCCACACCTTCCCCGAGTTTGGACGCACGTGGGGGTGGCGGGAGGTTGGTGGTGTCCGTATCCAGATCGTGCAGGTGGTGGTGCTTGTAGCCGCGGTGGTGATGATGGTCGGGCTCCGCTTCTTCGTGGAGCGTACCAAGACCGGCAAGTCCCTGCGAGCCGTGTCCGAGGACAAAGAGATCGCGGCGCTGATGGGGATTGACGTTGATCGTGTCATCGCCATCACGTTTGCCATTGGGGGCCTGCTGGCTGGTGCAGCCGGAGTGTGCAGAGGGCTGTATCAGCCGCAGGGGATCTGGTTTTTCATGGGCTTCTTCCCTGGGCTGAAGGCCTTTACCGCCGCCGTGTTGGGCGGCATCGGCAGCATCCCGGGAGCTATGATCGGCGGGATTTTCCTGGGAATCTTCGAGTCCGTTGGCCCTAACCTGTTCCTGGAGGGCCTGGGCATCCCGGCGGCCTACCAGCTCAAAGACGTAATCGCCTTTACCATGCTGGTCCTGGTGCTCATGTTCCGGCCCCAGGGTATCATGGGTGAGCGACTCGCCGAGACAAAAGCATAAGGCAAGGGGAGGGAATCATGTCTGAGTCTATTCGTTTCGACTGGCGCTACTCCGTTCGCCTTGGGCTGGTGGCGGGCGTCATCGCGCTCGCTGTGAGCGTTATCGGTATGGTCGAGGTGTTCAGCGAAAGGTGGCTCATTGGCGGCGTGTTCACCGTGGGGCACTTGCTGCTCTTCGCTGCGCCGGTCGGGGTGGGCTATCTCTGTGCTAGAGAAACCGGCCAGGAAGCTGGCAATGGAAGCAAGAGGATCATCGTGCTGGTCAGTGGCCTCATCGCCGGCCTGCTCTCCGCACTGCCACTGATTGGGCTAGTGTTCTTGACATGGGCAGTCAACCTGCGTGACCTGGGATTTGTCAACATCACGCCGGCACTGATTGATCTGTTGACCTTCAACCGCGGAGAGGTTGTGGGTAGTCTGATTCTGATGGGGGCGACCGGTGTCCTCGGGCTGGTCGGAGCGGCAGTGTACGTCATGCCGGACAGCGTTCGGCGTCCGCTGATGAGCGGGGTGCTTTGCATCCTCGGTGTGGGGTTGTTCTCTGATGTCGTGATCACTGTACTCCGCCGCCTGTTTGGGCGCACGGCTGTCAAGTTCCTCTATTTTGTGACAGGAGGCCTCAAGCCGGGAGTGGCGCTGGGGTTGTTCCTCATCGCTGGCGTGGTCACCGCCTGGTGGAGAGCGGGGGGGCAGCGTTTCCGCGACAAACTGGCCGACGTCGTCCCTATGCAGCCGCAACAGCTCCGACTAGTTGGTCTTGCCCTGGGTATCCTGCTTACTCTGGCTCTGCCGCTGCTCCTCGGCACCTATCTGAGCGAAGTGGCTGACGTGGTGGGCCTCTACGTCCTCATGGGCCTGGGCTTGAACATCGTCGTCGGATTTGCTGGGCTCCTGGACCTGGGCTACGTGGCCTTCTATGCCATCGGGGCCTACACCATGGCCACGCTCACTTCCCAGAGCGAGCTGGGCTACGGCATGACCTTCTGGACCGCCTTGCCCTTTGCGGTGCTGGCTGCGGTTTTAGCGGGTTTTATCCTGGGCGTCCCGGTCCTACGGATGCGGGGCGACTACCTGGCGATTGTCACCCTGGGTTTTGGGGAGATCATCCGCATCCTGGCCCTCTCGGACTTCCTGAAGCCTCTGATCGGCGGCGCGCAGGGCATCCTGAAGATTCCTAATATCTCCATCGCTGGCCTGGAGTTCGTCAAGCCGGAGCACCTGTACTACTTCATCCTGGCCGGGTGTCTGCTCGTCCTTTTTGTCTCCTGGCGACTGCGCGATGCGCGTCTGGGGCGGCAATGGATGGCCGTGCGCGAGGATGAAGACGTGGCCGAAGCGATGGGCATCAACCTGGTCAAGACCAAACTGCTGGCCTTCGCTACCGGGGCCGGCTTCGCCGGGCTGGCGGGTGCGATCTTTGCCCCCAAGCTGAGTGCGATTTTCCCCCACAGTTTCTCCCTGATGGTCTCCATCAACGTGTTGTGCCTGATTATCGTCGGGGGCCTGGGGAGCCTGCCTGGTGTGGTGGTGGGAGCACTGATCATGGTGGGGATGCCGGAACTGCTGCGTGAGTTCACTGAGTACCGGCTATTGGTCTACGGCGTTTTGTTGATCGTGATGATGCTCGTTCGCCCGGAGGGTTTCTGGCCGTCTGAAGTCAGGCGGCGCGAACTGCGCACCGTTTCGGAGGAGCCGACTCCGGTGGGCGGAAGCAGCCCGGCTGAGCCTGCATAATCACCGCTCTTGGGGGGCCAAGAGCAGATAGGGGGGCAAAGTCTATGGATATTCTTACTTCCAAGCAAGTTACCAAGAACTTTGGCGGTCTGACAGCGGTCAGCAGATTCGACTTCGGCGTCCCCGAGGGCTCCATCGTCAGTATCATCGGGCCGAACGGCGCGGGGAAGACCACCTTCTTCAATTGTGTCACCGGTTTCTATGGATTCGATGAAGGCGAGATCGTGTTCGGAGGCCGCCTTCTGAACGGGCGGTCGCCAGACCAGATCGCCCACCTGGGCATCACCCGCACCTACCAGAACATCCGCCTCTTCGCTAACATGACAGCCCTCGAGAATATCCTGGTCGGCATGGAGCCGCAACTGAAGCGCGGTTGGATCGGAGCCCTCTTGGGCTTGCGGTCCACACGGGAGGAAGAGAAACGAGCACAGGAGGAAGCCAACGAGTTGCTCCAGTTCGTTGGCCTGGCAGGAAAGGGAGATCTCCTGGCAAAGAATCTGCCTTACGGTGACCAGCGCCGTCTGGAAGTCGCGCGCGCTCTGGCTGGCAAGCCAAAACTGCTGCTTCTCGATGAACCGACGGCGGGCATGAACCCGCGTGAGTCTGCGGAGATGATGCGGTTCATCCGGAGATTGCGCGATGAACTGGGAACCACCATCCTGCTGATCGAACACGACATGCGTGTGGTGATGGGGGTCTCCGAGAGGGTAACAGTCATTGACTATGGAGAGAAGATCGCCGAGGGGACGCCGGAGGAGATCCAGCGCAACCCGCGCGTAATCGAAGCCTACCTGGGACGCGGCGCCGCCACCGGCCTGGCCACTAATAACGCAGACCCTAAAGGTTTTTGAAACCTTTAGGGTCTTCGAGGAGTAATCTCTATGTCGATGCTGGAAGTTCAAGACATACATACTTACTATGGTAACATTCACGCTTTGAAAGGGATCTCGATCAGCGTCGAGGAAGGCGAGATCGTGACGCTGATCGGCGCTAACGGCGCTGGCAAGTCAACCACCCTGTGGACGATCGCCGGGCTGCTCAAGCCTCGCCAGGGCAAGGTCTTCCTCGAAGGCGAGGACCTGGCAGACTACAAGGCCCACGAAATCGTCTACAAGGGTGTGGCCATGGTGCCCGAGGGTCGACGAGTCTTCGCCAAGCTCACCGTCGCTGAAAATCTGGATATGGGCGCCTACCACCGCAGCGATCGCGCTGGCATCGCCGAGGACCTGGAGCGCGTCTTCTCTCTCTTCCCTCGTCTTAAGGAGCGGAGGAACCAGGTGGCCGGGACGTTGAGCGGAGGCGAGCAGCAGATGCTTGCCACTGCCCGCGCCCTCATGGCGCGGCCACGATTGTTGCTGCTGGACGAGCCTTCGATGGGACTGGCGCCCGTCCTGGTGGAGGATGTCTTCGACACAATCCAGGAGATCAACCGTGCTGGAACGACGATTCTGCTCGTCGAGCAGAACGCCCACATGGCGCTCCAGGTCGCCAATCGGGGCTACGTTCTTCAGACGGGGGAGATTGTCTTGAGCGACACGGCCGATGGACTTCGGCAAACCCCGATGGTGCAGAAAGCTTACCTGGGGATGGAGTAGCCAGAGGAGCAGGGGAGCAGGGGAGCAGGGGACTTGTCTTTTTTCATCATTGCTGTTATAATTCAGAAGGGAGGAGGTGATGAAAGCCTGTAGTATGGTGTGACCAATCCATCTGAGTTGGCTGCAGGATTGGGCTGCCTTTGGCCACTCGGAAATAGCCAAAAAACAAGGAGGAGATTGAAATGAAAGGGAAGTTTCTGGTTGCTCTGGTGTTACTGAGCATGGTTGTTGCCGCTTGCACTTCACCTACTCCCGAGGTGATCAAGGAGGAAGTGATTGTCGAGAAAGAGGTCCCGGTCACCGTCGAGGTGGAGAAGGAAGTGGTGGTCGAGGTGGAGAAGCCAGTGGTGGTCGAGGTGGAAAAGGAGGTCCCAGTCGAGGTGGTAATCACGGCCACACCGGTTCCTGGGCCGACGGTAGGTCAGGTGACGGACATGGGAGGCATTGACGACAAGAGCTTCAATGCCACCGCCTGGA